>CAYPTV010000006.1:21156-22709 GCA_964413505.1 uncultured Bifidobacteriaceae bacterium
ACACTTCGTGTCTGGCTAATATCCAGTTGTCCCTTGCGGGACGAATCACGGCAGACGCCAGAGGCCGGAACTGGAAATGATTTTAACGCAGAGACGCAAAAACGCCGGGACGGAAAGCGGTGGAGGGCCACCGCAGTCCAAGACGCTGGTGCGTTGGCCGCTGACCCGCGAATCTCGCGAAGCGTTTTGGACTGCGCCAGCCCTCTGGCGCTTTTCTTCCATTTATCACAGGCAATCCCAAGGGGATTGAATCATTCAGCCCGGTGTTGGCCGATGCCATCGGCCTACGCCGGGTGTTTGTGGAAAATGATACAACCCTGTCAGGGTTGGATGATTTGGTTTGGACGAACACCCAGGGTAGTTCCTCGCCCGTCCGGCTCGGACCAACCCTGGGCTGAATGATTGGAACACCGTTGGTGTTCAAGCCTCGGTGACATTTCCAGCCTTTTGCGAACCGCTTTTGAAACGGTCGGCAAGCGAGCCGGTCATGGAAAGATTCATCAGGATTCAATCTGCTGGCTTTGATTCCGCCTTGTTTTGCTTTTCTCTTACACCTTGAAGCAGTTCTTTGATTTGATTGGTGCGTTGCTCGCGCTCTTTTGGAATAACATAAAGCTCTTGCAAGATAGTTTTGAGGGTCTGGGTAAATAGCATCAGATGCTTACTATCCCATTTATCCCAAGATTGCTCATGCACCTTATCGCTTGTCATGTCTTTAATGTGCGCCAAGACATCAAAAAGGTCGGGATCAATCTGGGAATATTTATTTTTAAGAAATTTTATTCTTTCGTCATAATTGTTGCCCTGTGCCTTTTCGAGAATTGTTAGTTCATAAATTGCTTTTCGAGTGCACGCGGAGGCACCAGTAAGAAAATTAATTTTCAGACAGCCTTCTGCTTCCGTTATTAAGTCTCGGAGGACTTGAGGAATTCTAGCGTCAAGGACAAAAAAAGACGTAGGCACCGAATAAAATATATGCTCATCAAAATTGAGCCCGACTCTAAAATTATAATCTCTTTCATTTGAAAGATCTGAAAAACTTAGATGCATAGATTCTTTATCGCAACTATTGCACTTCACAATCCAAATGTGACAACGCTTGGTGCTCGTCCAATTAAACTGAGCATGATCTGAATTCGAAAACTTTACATGCCGCCGTTTACAGAATGGGCAATTGTAAATGTCATGCGTAACAAAATATTTTGAGTCTAAATGAGAGTCATCTGACATAGTTGTGTAAAGATAATGAATTGATGATGATTATCAAGCCAAACGCAGAAGGCCGCGTGCCTTATCACTTCAACTTGATTTCACTCGAAAGATTTCTGTTTCGCAGCACACGACATGGGTTGTCTCGCGTTTCTTGCTGTTCGGCGTTTTGGCCCACGCTTCCTGCAAGCTCACGTCCATGGTTGGAAGTTAGGAGTTGGAAATTGGAAGTTGGTCCTTGCGAACTGCCGCCATTTGCTGTCCGCTAAAAAATTCAAGCGCCTGTTTCTGTGACGAAACAGGCGCTTGATGTGTCAGAATCTTATCATCTCCAGCCGCCACGG
>CAYPTV010000007.1:0-19044 GCA_964413505.1 uncultured Bifidobacteriaceae bacterium
GATCCAGGAAAAATGGAATTTGATAGCGGCGAAATTCGCGGGCGAGCGGCTTGTGGTAATTTTCCAAATTGCGGACGAGAATGGCGCAGTCGCGGAAACGGTTGCCGGTGCGGACGAATTTCAAAATTTCGCGCGCGGCGAAAACGGCCTCGGCTTCGGGATTGGCACAGCGGACAATTTTAAGTTTTGAATTTTTGGTTTTTAGTTTTTCCGGCGCGTGCGGCGGCTGCGCCCAGGATTTTTCCAATTGCGCAAGTTCAGAATTTCCAGCGAAGCGGGTTTTGTCCGAACCGCGTTTCAACAACTCGATTTCAATTTTCACGCCCGGCAAATTTTCGACGCGCTGGCGGCATTGCTGGAATGATTTGCCAACGACGTTCCAAATCGAAAGCCATGAATTTTTCTTCTCGCCAGATTCGTCGAGGCAGAAGGCGAGCGTGGCGCTTTCGCAAGACGGCAGAAGCGCGGCGAGCAAACCGAGTTCCTGCGGCGTCATTTCGGCGAAACCGTCGAGCCACAAGCCTTCAATTTTTAATTTTGAGTTTTTAATTTTGAATTCATTCCGCAGCGCGTCAGCGGCGAAATCGAGAAGGTTGTTCGAATCCTGCAATTCGTGTCCGCCCAGCCAGTCGGCATATTTTTCCAAAAGCAGCGCGAGGTCGTGGAGCTTGTCGCGGAGTTCGCGGCGCAGGTTGTTTGCGGCGGCGGGCGCGCGGAGCTTGGCGGGCGTGAACTGGTGCTGCTGCAGTTCGTTGAGCAATTTGCCGAGTTCCTGCGCGAAGCCGGGACGCCGCGCGCTCTGGCGGAACAATTTCAATTCGTCCGCATGGCGCAACAGCAGCGCGCGCAAAACCATGACGCGGCCTTCGTCGCTTAAAAATTCCGGCGGCGTAACGCCAAGCTGGCCGAGGACAAACCGGGCGAGCCGTTCGAAAGAAAAAATTTGCAGGCGCGTGTAGCCGGCGAGCGGGCCGCCGGCAAGCAATTGCCTTTCCAGTTGAAATGTCGCCTGTTTGGGTGCAAGAAAAACCAGCGGATCGCCGGCGGGATTTTTGGCCAGCGCGGCACGCACTTCGGCAAGGCAGCGGAAGGTCTTGCCGCTGCCGGCGGGGCCGAGGAGAAAGCGCGCTTGCACAGATGGATTTTCATGCAAAGGCGCGAAGGTGCAAAGGAATTTATTGTGAACAAGCCGCCGTTATTTTTTATTTCCTTTCGCCGGAATCAGGCTATGATTTTTCGCTGTTGGAAAAATCAAGCTGGTTGATTGGAACAATTAAATTGAAAAACTTATGCCATTAACACACACGAAGGAACTTTTTGCGAAGGCGTTGAAGGGCAAATACGCGCTCGGCGCGTTCAACGTCAACAACATGGAACTCATCCAGGGAATCGTCGAGGCCTGCGAAGAGGAAAAGGCGCCGCTGATGCTCCAGATTTCCAAGGGCGCACGCCAATACGCCCATCCAACCTATCTGAAAAAATTGATCGAGGCGGCGGTCAGCCTGTCCACGATTCCCATCGCGGTGCATCTGGACCATGGCGATACTTTCGAGCTTTGCAAAGAGTGCATTGACGAAGGTTTCACAAGCGTGATGATTGACGCGAGCCACGAACCGTTCGAGAAAAACGTGGAGATTTGCAAAAAAGTTGTGGACTACGCGCACAAGCACAACTGCGTTGTGGAGGGCGAACTCGGAATGCTCGTCGGCGCGCAGCACGACGACGGCGAGGAAGGCGGCGGTTATTCCAAAGGCGGCGCTTATACGCATCCTGATGAGGCTGTGGCGTTCGTGAAGGCGTCCGGCGTGGATTCGTTGGCGGTGGCGATTGGCAACTCCCACGGCGCGTATAAATTCAAGGGCGAACAGCATCTGGATTTGGAACGGTTGAAGGCGATCAAAAAGGCGCTGCTCGACGCGGGCATGGGCGATTATCCGCTCGTGCTGCACGGCGCGTCCAGCGTGCCGAAGGATCTGGCCGACGAAATAAACAAATATGGCGGCAAGATGGGCACGGACACTGCCGGCGTGCCGGAAGCGGACATCGAAATCGCGCGCCGCGTCGGATGCACGAAGGTCAACATTGACACCGACCTGCGCATGGCGATGACGGCGGCCATCCGAAAAGTTTTCTGGGAAAGCCCGAAAGAATTTGATCCGCGCAAATACATGGGCCCGGCGCGTGCGAAGGTGAAGGAACTCGTCCGCCACAAAGTCCGCGACGTGCTCTGCTGCGCGGGCCACGCGTTTGACTGAAATTTGATCTTCAACAACGCCCCAAGCCAAACCGGCTTGGGGGGTTTTTATTGCCACAATCGGAAGTGAATTTTTGTCACACATGGCACAACTTTTGTGCCAAAAATTTCCAGTGAAGCTTCAATTGTAATTATTATAAATCGCAAAATTCATTGAATTTACAGTGAATTTTTGCGGTCCACGCGGTTGGCATTTCCCAAGCTAAGGATGTTTTGTCCGAACAAAAACATTTAACCAAAACAAAACCGAAAGGAAAATTATGAAACTGATACAATACCAACGTCCCGGACTGGACTGGCCGACATTTGGCCGACTGGCAAACTTGCAGGATGAAATTGACCGCCTGTTTGAATCGCCGTTGCGCGCGTGGGCGCCCGCGCTCGATGTGCGCGAAGACGCCGACAACTTCGTTATCCGCGCGGAATTGCCGGGCCTCAAACGCGATGACATCAACGTCTCGTTGCAGGACGGCGCACTCGTCATCTCCGGCGAACGCACGGTCGAAAAAGTTGAAGAGGGCGTCGAGGTTCACCGGCAGGAGCGTTATTATGGAAAATTCCAGCGCGCCCTCTCATTGCCCGCGCCCGTGGCTGCTAACCAAATTAAGGCGCAATACAAGGACGGCGTCCTGACCGTGACGCTGCCGAAAGCCGAGGAAGCCAAGCCGAAGCAGATTGACATTTCGGTGAACTGACCGGGGGAGGGGCAGAAAACAAAATCCTGCGGACATAAATGATCGCGGGATTTTTTTGAAAAAAGCAGGCGGGTGCGGCGATTACACACGAATTTTTATCGCCGGCACCCGCCGCTGCGCCCAGTTCTCATTGGGCGGGGAAAACTTAATCCATCGCGCGGACACGGCAAGTGATTTTTTGAAAATAATTTCCACTTCGGCGGCAACTGCGTATCTTCCAGCAAACAGCTTTACAAGCGGTCGGGATAATTCAAACAATCAAGTATGCCGAAGATTCGCCGGATGCTTCAATTCGCAGGGCTGCTGCCTTGCGTTTTTTGTCCCGTCATGGCGGCGCTGGCGGAAATGCCGGCTGATCCGTCATTCATCGTGGATTCGTGGAGCGTCCGGCAAAATCTTCCTGAAAGCGCCGTCATTTCAGTGATCCAGACGCGGGACGGCTATCTCTGGCTTGGCACGCTCAACGGCCTGGTGCGCTTCGATGGAAATCATTTCACCGTTTTCGACGAGAACAACACGCCCGGCTTGAACAGCGACCGGATTGTTTTTCTGTTCGAGGACAATGAAACGAACCTCTGGGTCGGAACGGACACGGCGGGCGTGGCGCTGGTGCAAAATGGAAAAATCAAAAGCTTTGATATCGGGCGCGGCGGCCATGAAGGCCGTTTGGTTTCCGCTGGCGAAGATTCGACCGGCACGGTCTGGCTTTATACCGCAGACGCGCACGTGGGACGTTATCAAAATGGGAAATTGGAGGTGTTAAATTTTAATTTTCCGCCGCTCGCGGCTTGTCGGATGATGGTCGCCGAAAAATCCGGTCCGTTGTGGGTCGCCGAATATGAAATGAGCACCGTCGGTGGATTCGGCGAAATATTCTCATTTCAACCGGGCAACTTCCGTCCACCGATGTTGGCAATTGATCAACTGGTCCAGGCGCGCAGCGTCGATTACATTCTCGCCAGCCAGCGCGGTGGAACATGGCGCCTCATTGAGGGCAGCGTCCAAAAATGGAATTACACACAGCTAGAAAAAAATTCCGGGCCATATCCCTGGACTACCAATGTCACTTCGGCCTGCGAAGACAATGATGGCAATCTCATTGTCGGGACATTCGGCGAAGGAGTTTTTTGGCAGCAGGCGGATGGAGCATGGAGGCAGATTTCAGTGGCGCAGAATTTGTCGTCCGCAGTAGTCCTTTCGCTCTGCATGGATCGCGCTGGAAATCTTTGGGCGGGAACCGACGGCGGCGGATTGAACCGCATCAAAAGAAAAATCTTCAACACCACGGATGACCTGCACCCGTTCACCGCGCAATCCGCCTCCGCCGATCCACGCGGCGGCGTATGGACAGCTTTCAACTTGAAAGGCATTTCCAATTGGAACACAAACTCCGTTCAGGATTTTGACATCGGCCTGTATTCGGACGCATGGACAATTTTTGCGGACAACAAACAACAAGTCTGGGCCGGCACGCGCAACGAAGGACTTTTTTTATTCCAGACCAATCAGTTTGTTCCCGCGCCCGGCGCGCAAATTCTCGGCCCGCAAATTTATGCGCTGTTTGAAGACCGCAGCGGACAATTGTGGGCCGGAACGCAAAACAGCCTCGCCAACTTCGACGGACAAAAATGGAAGCTGTTCACGACTCACGACGGCCTTTCCGAAAACAGCGTCCGCGCCATCGCACAGGACGCCAATGGAGATTTCTGGATCGGGACGGAAAGCAGCGGATTGAATTTTTTCAAGGACGGAAAATTTTCCTCAATTAAAAAATCGGAAAACGGCCTGCCGGGCAATGACATTTCCTGTCTCTACGCGGACAAGGACGGCGTTTTGTGGGTTGGAACTTCCGGCCACGGGCTGGCCCGGCTTCAAAACGGAAAATGGAAAAGCTGTTCGACGGGAAACGGTCTCGCGAGCAATCACATCAATTATCTTGTCGAGGACGACGACGGCAATTTGTGGATCGGCTCGAACGCGGGCTTGATGCGAATCCAGAAAAAATCGCTGGACGATTTCGTCGCCGGAACGGCGAACGCCATTTCCTGCCGGACGTATGTGGAATCCGACGGGCTGCCGACGCGCGAATGCTCCGCCGGCTCGCAGCCCGCCGCGTGCCGCGCAGCCGACGGCACTTTGTGGTTTCCCACCACGAAAGGTTTCGTGTCCATCAACCCGGCGGAACTCAAGCCCAACCTGCAGCCGCCGCAAGTTTTGATCGAATCGGTCCGCGTGGACGGTGTTGAACAAAAGACAAACCTGCTCAATCCGGCGTGGTCGCAAGCCATCGTCATTCCGCCCGGCTATGAACAACTGGAGATCAATTACACCGCGCTGAATTTTTCCGCGCCGGACGCCGTGCGTTTCAAATGCTGGCTCGAAGGACACGAAACCGCGCCAGCGGACGTCGGCGGCGAACGCGTCGCGCGCTATCCGAAGCTGCCGCCGGGAAATTATCGTTTCCACGTCACCGCCGAAAACGAAGACGGTTTTTGGAATGAAACCGGCGGCGTCCTTGAAATCATTGTTCAGCCTTATTTCTGGCAGACAAATTCATTTCGCATCACGGCAATTATTTTTACTCTGGCCATCGTCGCGGCAATTGTTCGATTCCTTTCCACTCAAAAATTGCGGCGCGAACTGCAACTGCACCGGCAAAAGGAGGCTCTGGAAAAGGAGCGCTCGCGGATTGCGCGCGATTTGCACGACCAGCTCGGCGCAAATCTGACGCAAGTCGCGCTGCTTGGCGAAATGGCCGGGGCCGACAAAAATTCGCCGGACGAAGTCGAGTCGCACGCAAAACAAATTTCCGAAACCGCCCGCGAGACGACGCATTCGCTCGATGAAATCGTCTGGGCCATCAATCCTTCCAACGACACGCTCGAAGGCGTCGCCAATTACGCCTGCAAATACGCGCAGGAATATCTTGCACTCGCGGGCGTGCGCTACCGTGCGGATTTGCCTATGCAATTGCCGCCGACGCCGGTTCCGCCGGAGGTCCGGCACAATGTTTTCCTCGCCTTCAAGGAAGCCGTTCACAATGTCGTCAAGCACGCGCAGGCGGACGAGGCATGGATCCGATTACGCCTGCAGCCGGACGGTTTCATCCTGGAAATTGAGGACAATGGCCGCGGCATTGGAAATCAAACCGCGCCGCAAAATCGGAACGGCCTGCGCAACATGAAAAGGCGCATGAACGACATTCACGGAGGATTTTCCATTTCTGCCGGCGCGAATGGCGGAACGGTCGTGCGGTTCACGGTGCCGGTTAAAAGCCAATGAACAAGGCAGGATGATGAATAAAGAAAAAGCCCCGCCGCAGTTGTTGCTCTTGTTTCTTCATTCTTCATTCTTCATTCTTACTTTTTAGAAATGCCCGTCACCGTTTCCATCGTTGAGGACAGCGACAAACTGCGCGAGACGCTCGTGCGCGTGCTCAACCGCGCCGACGGCTTCCGCTGCGTGAGCCACTACTCGAACGCCGAGGACGCGCTGAAGGATTTGCCGCAGGCCAAGCCCGACGTGGTGCTGATGGACATCAACCTGCCCGGCATGAACGGCGTCGAGTGCGTGCGGCAGTTGAAAAAAATCGCGCCGGAAATCCAGGTGATGATGCTCACGGTCTATGAGGACACGGAAAACATTTTCGACGCGCTGGCGGCGGGCGCGAGCGGATACATGCTCAAGCGCACGGCGGGAAAAGAATTGCTTGAGGCCATTGCGGAAGTGAAGCGCGGCGGCTCCCCAATGACCACGCACATCGCGCGCAAAGTCGTGCAATCGTTCCAGCGGTCGGCGGCGACGGAAGCGCAGACGGAAAGCCTTTCCGAGCGCGAACAGCAGGTGCTAGACCTATTGAGTCAGGGTCTGATGTATAAGGAAATCGCGGACAAGCTCAACATCAGCTACGAGACCGTCCACACCTACATCCGCCGCATCTACGAAAAATTGCAGGTGCGGACGCGGACGGAGGCCGTGGCGAAATTTTTGCGGAGATAGATTCACAAGTCCCGGCCAATGTATATGGGGTGTTCACCCCATTGGTTGCGCCCGGCTTGTCTGGCTATTATCTTTAGCCAGTGTCTAGTTACGGATATTTTCCAACTGAATCTGAACTCGCCTTGAGCGGCGCGAGTCAAGCCGTGCTGCACGAAAGCGCCGCCGATGCGACGCGAAATCACTTCGGCAAAAAAGTTTTTGTGCGCGCCGTCGTCGAAGTCTCGAATTTTTGCCGCGAAAACTGCTCCTACTGCGGGATGCGCCGCGACAACCGCGCGCTCGCCCGCTTCCGCGCCAGACATGAGCAGCTTGCGGAGCTTTTGATCCAGCATCGTCCCGCCAGCGTGACCGACGTGAACATCCAGGCCGGCGAAGACCCCGTGGCCGTGCGCGAAGTGGTCTTGCCGCTCATCGAAACTTTGCGGCGCGAAACGCAGCTCGGCATCAGCGTCTGCCTCGGAACCTTGTCGTCGGAACTTTACGACGAACTTCAAAACGCGGGAGCGAGCATCTTCATCATGAAATTCGAGTGCGGCGACGCCACGCAATACGAGCGGCTTGAAGCGCCCGGCACCCTGGCCGAACGGCTGCGGCACATCCGCCTGCTCGCGGAAAACAATTGGAACGTCAGTTCCGGCTTCATCACCGGCCTGCCCGGCCAGACGCCGCGCGATTTGTTGAAAAATTTTGAACTGGCGCGCTCGCTGCCGCTGGACGGTTGCAGCGTCAGCCCGTTCATTCCCGGCGAGGAGACGCCGCTTGCGAAAAATCCCACGGCCAATTCCGACTGGACATTCAACTGCGTCAGCGCGCTGCGGCTGATGAGGCCGGATTGGATCATTCCGGCGGTCAGCGCATTTAACCTGGCGGCTCAGGACGGCTACCGGCGCGGCCTGCGCGCGGGCGCGAATCTCGTCACGATCAATCTGACGCCGACGGATGTGCGCGGCGATTATGTCATTTACAAACGCGACCGTTTCATCATGACGGAAGAACGCGTGCTGAATGCAATTTCAGCCGAAGGACTCGCGCCGTCAAAAACCGGCCTGGCGGATTTTTATCTCGGCAAAAGGGCGAATGTAGCCGCCACCGGAAAAATTTCCGAGATGGCCCGGGCATAATTGAAGCGTGCTTTTCCCCGCGCCAAAAAATTTGGGTCCGGCCGGCGCAAACCGCGTCGTCGTCACGGGGGCGGGAATTGTCACGGCGCTCGGCACCGGCTGGCAAAAAAACGCGGACGGCTTTCGCGCCGGGCGGAACGCGTTTCGTCCGGTGACCTTGTTCGACGTTTCGCTACAGCGGTCAAAAATCGCGGCGGAGGCGGATTTGCCGGACGAACTTCCGGCCACCAAATTATCTCCGAACAGCATCCGTCGCTTGAACCGCGCCTCAAAAATGCTTTTGCACGCCGCGCATGAGGCGTGGTCGCGGGCCGGCTGGAGCGCGGCGGAAAACCTGCCGGTGGTGCTCGGCACAACCAGCGGCGAAATGGCCTTCGGCGAAAACTATCTGCAACAGGCCGTCCGGTTTCCGGCCGCCAAAAAGACGCAGCCGACTCGAGTTGTGCATTATCAAGCCCAGCAGCAGGGACTTGATTTGTGCAATGCCTTCGATTTTTCCGGCCCCGTCACGATTGTTTCCAACGCCTGCGCCTCCGGCGCGAACGCCATCGGCCACGCATTTGAAATGCTCCGGGGCGGGCGGGCGGAAAAAATTTTGGCCGGCGGCTACGACTCGCTTTGCCAACTGACCTTTGCCGGGTTCGATTCGCTTCAGGCGCTTTCGCCGACGCCATGCCGCCCGTTCGACGCGCAACGCGACGGATTGACGCTCGGCGAAGGCGCGGCGATCCTGACCTTGGAAACGCTCGAACACGCACGAAATCGGAACGCGGAAATCCTCGGCGAGATCGCCGGCTACGGTGCGGCGACCGACACGCATCATTTGACGCAGCCGCACCCCGAAGGTGACGCGGCCTTTGCCGCGATGAACGCCGCGTGCGCCTGCGCAAAAATTTCGCCGGAACAAATTGACTACGTCAACGCGCACGGCACGGCCACGCCGCAAAACGACGCGACGGAATGCGCCGCGATCAACCGCTGGGCGGTCGGGCGCTCAAAAAAACTGCCCGTCAGCTCCACGAAAGCCTGCGTGGGACATCTGCTCGGCGCGGCGGGCGCGGTGGAGGCGGTCGTTTGCCTGATGGCGCTGCGCGGACAATTTTTGCCGCCGCAAACTTCCGTGGACAAAATTGATCCGGCCTGCAATTTTGAAATCGTGCGCGAGCCGGCGGATGAAAAAATCGGGGCCGCGCTTTCAAATTCCTTCGGCTTCGGGGGCGCAAACGCGTCGCTCATTTTTCGGAGGTGGCCGTGAGCAGGGTTTTTGTCCACGGGCTTGGCGCAGTTTCACCTGCTGGCTGGGGTGTTGCGGCGTTGAGCGCCGCCTTGAAAAAGAATTTGCCGGTTCAAACGCAAACCATGGCGCGACCGGGCTGGGAAAAACCGTTTCACGTCCGTTCCGTTCCGCCGCCAATTTCGGTTCCGGCATTTTTCGCACATCCGCGGCTGCGCCGGGCGGGTTCAATCGCACAGTTCACCGTCGCCGCCGCGCTTGAGGCGCTGGGCGAAGATGTTTCGCTTGTGCAACGCGGCGCGATGCGGCTGGGCATCATCGTGGGCGTGATGGCCGGCGGCGTGGGTTATTCGCGGCGGTTTTATGAGGAGATTTTGCAAAATCCGAAAACTGCCAGCCCGCTGATTTTCCCCGAAACAGTTTTCAACGCGCCTGCCAGCCATCTGGCCGCATTTCTTGGGTCGAAGACCGTCAGCTACACGCTCGTGGGCGACGAGGGAACTTTTTTGCAGGGTGCCGCGATTGCCGCCCAGTGGCTCGGCGACGACAGGGTGGACGCCTGCCTGATGATCGGCGCGGAGGAGACAGACTGGATCGTGGCCGACGCAATGAATTTATTTCAGCACAACGTAATCCACGGCGCGGGCGCGGGCGCGGTTTTATTGAAGAAAAATTCCGGGGCTGGCGCCATCGCCGAACTGGCCGCCGTCACCGATTCATTTCCATTCACGCGAGTCCGGCCCCGCGCCGAGGCGGCGCGCAAAATGCAGGCGCAGCTGCCCGGCGGCGGGCCGGATGAACTGCTCTGCGTCAGCGGACAAGGCGCTGCGGAAAATGCGGCGTGGAAAAATTGGGCCGGCTCGCGGCTCGCGCCGGAGACGATTCTGGGCGAGGCGTTCGTGGCGTCCGCCGCGTGGCAGTGTGTTGCCGCGTGCGAAAAAATCCGGCAAAGGGAATTTGCCGCCGCGAGCGTGAGCGTGGTCGGCGTGAACCAGCAGGCGGTCGGCGCGCGTTTTCTGGCTTGCGCGGAGACGGTTTAGGCCACAGGCTCGGCCACCTGAATTGAAGCGGAATTTTATTTACGATGAACGATTCAACGGAACTCAAGAGGCAGATCAAGCTGATGCTGGTCGAAAATCTGATGCTGAAAATCAGCCCGGCGGAAATTGCGGATGACCAGCCGCTGTTCGGGCCCGGCGGGCTGGGCTTGGATTCGGTGGATGCGCTGCAACTGGTCGTGGCGCTGGATAAAAATTACGGCTTGAAACTTTCCGACACGGAAGTCGCGCGAAAGACGATGCAAACCGTCAACACGATCGCCGCCGCCATTGAAAGCCGTTGATCCAGGTGCAACGCCGGCAAATGCCACCATTATATCGTTCGGAAAACCGGCGGTTCCGTCTGGCGGCCTTGATTCTTCTCGAAAAAAAAATCCAGATCGGTAAGCTTTTCACAAGAACCTGACGCCGCGCCGAATTATTCACTCGCCATGAAATTGCACGCCCTTGACCTCGCCGTCATCATCATCTATTTCGTGACGGTCATTTTGATCGGCCTCTGGGTATCGCGGCGGGGCTCCAAGGATTTGAATTCCTATTTTCTCGGCGGCAAATCTTTGCCGTGGTATCTGCTCGGAATTTCTGACGCCTCTGGCATGTTCGACATCAGCGGCACGATGTGGCTCGTCTATATTTTGTTCGTCTATGGCCTGAAAAGTTTGTGGCTGCCGTGGCTTTGGCCCGTGTTCAACCAGATTTTTTTGATGATGTTTTTGAGCGCGTGGCTGCGCCGCTCGAACGTGCTGACCGGGGCGGAATGGATCCAGACGCGTTTCGGACGCGACCGCGGCGCGAACCTTGCGCACTTGAGCGTCGTCTTTTTTGCGCTCGTCAATGTCGTCGGGATGCTCGCCTACGCGTTCAAGGGCATCGGCAAGTTCGCCTCGGTCATGTTGCCGTGGCATTTCACAAACCAGACCAACGGCCTGTTTTCCGACGCGAACATTTACGCCGTCATCATCATGGGGTTGACTTCGCTTTACGCCATCAAAGGCGGCATGATTTCCGTCGTCATCACCGAGGTCATGCAGTTCACCATCTTGACCGTGACTTCCATCGCCATCGGCCTCATCGCCGTCTGGAAGGTTTCGCCGGACATGATTCACAAGGCGATTCCCGCCGGCTGGCTGAATCCATTCTTCGGCTGGAAACTCAACTTGGACTGGAGGGGAATTCTCGACCAAGTCAACGACGCCATCAAATCCGACGGCAACGAAATGTTCACCATCATTTTCGGCCTGATGTTTTTCAAGGGCATCCTTGCCAGCCTGGCCGGGCCGGCACCGAACTACGACATGCAGCGCATCCTCGCCACGCGCAACCCGCGCGAAGCCGGCATGATGAACGGCATGGTCAACGTCGTCCTTTATTTTCCGCGCTATTTGATGATCGCCGGCATCACGATCCTCGCGCTGGCGTTTTGCATGACGGATTTGCGCGCGATGAAAACGCCGGACTTTGAGCTGCTGCTGCCGACGGTTTTGCGCGATTACATTCCGTCGGGCGTTCTCGGCCTGCTGCTGGCGGGATTGCTTGCCGCGCTCATGTCTAACTTCGCCGCCACGCTCAACGCCGCGCCCGCCTACATCGTCAACGACATTTACAAGAAATTTTTCAACCCCGGCATGGCGCCGAAATCGCAGGTGAAATGGAGCCGCATCACGTCGCTCATCGTTCTGATCGTCGGCGTTCTTTTCGGCGCGCTCACGACGAGCATCACGGAGGTGATGATGTGGATCGTGGGCGGCCTTTACGGCGGCTACGTCATGGCCAACGTGCTGAAATGGTATTGGTGGCGCTTTAACGGCTACGGATATTTCTGGGGCATGATGGCCGGCCTTTTGAGTGCAATGTTCGTGCCGTCGCTCGCCACGCTGCTGCAAATTCACGTCGCCAATACTTTGTATTTGTTTCCCGTCATCTTGATTATTTCGGTGGTCGGCTGCTTCGCCGGCACGCTGCTCACGAAGCCGGAGGACGAGGTGGTGTTGATGAAATTTTATTCAACCGTGAATCCGTGGGGCTGCTGGGGACCGATCCGCGAAAAAGTGATGAAACAGAATTCTTCATTCAAACCAAACCCGGATTTTGCGAAGGACTGTGCGAACGTCGCCGTCGGCATCATCTGGCAATTGTGCCTGACCGCGCTGCCGATTTATCTCGTGCTGCGCGAATGGCCATGGGTCGGCGGCATCGCCGTCATCCTCGCAGCCACATCGGTATTTTTGAAGTTCAACTGGTATGACAAACTGGAGAAAGCCTGAAATGAAAATCAAATTTTTCAGCGCGTTTTTTTTCGCCGCTACCATTTCCATTTTCGCACAGGAAGCTCCGTTTCAGAATTTCATCACCGCGCGCGGCGACCGGTTGATGGACGGCGACAGGCCGTTCCGCTTCATTTCCTTCAACATCCCGAATCTGCTGCTGGTCGAGGACAATTATCCTTTCGCCCAAACAAATGCCTGGCGGCTGCCGGACCAGTTTGAAATCACCGACGCTCTCGCCACCGTGCGGCAGATGGGCGGAACGGTCGTGCGCACTTATTCAATCACGGTGATGCGCGGTGACAATCCGCCGGCGCAGGCCAGTCAGGTGCTGGCTCCGGGCAAATTCAACGAGGAGGCTTTCGTCGTGCTTGACCGCGCGTTGCAAACCGCCAACGAACAAGGCGTGCGCCTCGTCATTCCGCTGATGAACAACTGGCCGTGGATGGGTGGCCGCGCCGAATACGCCACCTTTCGCGGCAAAGGCAAAAACGATTTTTGGACCGACCCGCAGCTCATCGCCGATTTCAAGGAGACGATTAAACATGTCCTCACGCGCACGAACACACTGACCGGCGTGCGCTATTGCGATGACAAGGCGGTTTTGTGCTGGGAAACTGGAAACGAACTGGACAGTCCCGCCGCGTGGACGCGCGACATTGCCGCCTACATCAAAAGACTCGACCACAATCATCTGGTCATGGACGGCAACACCAGCGGAATACGCTCCGGCTCGCTGGAGATACCGGACGTGGACATCGTCACCACGCATCATTATTCCGGCGGCCGCGGCGGCATGGCCCAGACCATCCGCAACAATGCGGCGCAGGCTAAAGGAAAAAAAATCTACCTCGTTGGCGAATTTGGTTTCGTGAGCACTGCACAAATGGCCGACGCTCTGCAAGCCATCCGGGACAGCAGCGCAGCGGGCGGCCTTTTGTGGAGCTTGCGCTTCCACGACCGCGACGGCGGCTTTTACTGGCACAGCGAACCGGCGGGCGGAAATGTTTTCAAGGCCTTCCACTGGCCGGGTTCGTGCGTCGCCGATGAGTATGACGAAATTACTCTCATGGCGCTCGTCCGCAGCAACGCCTTCGCCATTCGCGGGCTGTCCGTGCCGGAAATTCCAATTCCCGCGCCGCCAAAACTTTTGCCCATCACCGATGCCGGCGCGATTTCATGGCAAGGCTCCGTCGGCGCGACAACTTACACGGTCGAACGCGCGCCGCAGGCCGTCGGGCCGTGGACAATTGCCGGCACAAACGTTGATGAAAGCGCCGCGCAGTATTTTCCGCAATTTTCCGACGAGTCCGCGCCGAAAGGAAAATGGTTTTATCGCGTCCGCGCGAAAAATGATTCGGGAATTTCGGAGCCGTCAAACATCGTCGGCCCGGTGAAGGTCGCGCAGGTGACTTTTGTGGACGAACTCGCCGACTTGAAAAAAGCGGGCGCCGTGCAGGGCGCTCTGACGACCACCCTCCGCGACAGCCGCAAGGCCAAGGAAGACGCGCAACGCGCGGCGGGAAGCGCCGGTGACGCGCTGATTTACCGGCTTCCAAACCGGGTGGAAGGCTTTCGCGTCTTCGCATTTTTTCCAAGCGATGTCGCGGACTTGAAGTTTTCGATTTCGGCGGACGGCAAAAATTTCCGGGACGTGACAGCCGCCAAAGAAAATTATTACGCCGGCGCGGGCGATTACAATTACTGGAAACCGGTGCTTTACCACGCGGAAAAAATCCGCGCCGCCGGAAAATTTCTGAAAATCGAACTGACCGGCGAGACGCAAATTGGCCGCGTGGAAATCATTCACGCGCCGGGGAAAAATTAAGCGCCGCTATCTCAATGGACGCAAACGAACTGAAAGATTTTTCACGTCTTGCCGAAAACCAACTGTTCGGCCACATCCTGCCGTTCTGGTGCGGTCCGGCGTTGGATCACGAAAACGGCGGCTGGATGGGCTGGCTCTCGAACGACCTCCAGCCCGACCGTTCGCAGCCGAAAGGACTCATCGTGAACAGCCGGATTTTGTGGGCGTTTTCCGCCGTTCATCGCGCGCGACCGGAAAATCTTTTTCAAGAATTGGCCGGACGCGCGTTTGATTTCGTGGCGGACAAATTCTGGGACGCAAAACACGGCGGCGCGTTCTGGCGGCTGGATGATTCCAGCCGGGTGGTTGACGATTCCAAAAAAATCTACGGCCAGGCGTTTTGCATTTACGCGCTGACGGAATTTCATCGCGCCTTTGGCGGCCAGATTGCGCTGGCGCGCGCGAAGGAATTGTTTGAATTGATCGAACGCCATGCGCACGACTCAAAATTCGGCGGCTACATCGAGGTTTGCAACCGCGACTGGTCGGAGGCTGGTTCCGAAGCGCGGTTGAGCGACAAGGACATGAGCGAAAAAAAATCCATGAACAATCATCTGCATGTTCTGGAAGCTTATGCGAATCTTTACCGCATCTGGAAAAATCCGCGCGTCGAGAAGCGCCTGCGCGAACTCATCAAGCTTTTTCAGGAGCGGATTCTCGACACGCGCACGCAGCATTTCCACCATTTTTTTGACGAGGCGTGGAGCGTCCGCTCGGACACTTACACTTTTGGTCATGACATAGAAGGAAGCTGGCTGCTCTGCGAGGCCGCCGAAGTTTTGGACGACGAGGCGCTGCTGAAAAACATGCGAGCCACGGCGCTGCGCCTGGCCGAAGCTGCGCTGAATGAAGGTGTCGCCAGCGACGGCGGATTGCGTTACGAAGGCAAGGGCGGAAAAATAATTGATCACGGAAAAGAATGCTGGCCGCAGGCCGAGGCGGCTGTTGGATTTCTCAACGCCTTTCAAATCTCGGACGACGAAAAATTTCTCATCGCCGCGCGCCGTGTCTGGAATTACATTGAGACAAATCTCGTTGACCGCGTTCATGGCGAATGGTTCTGGCGCATCAGTCCGGATGGACGACCGGATGCAAAGCTGCCGAAGGTGAGCGAATGGAAAGGGCCGTATCACGGCACACGCGCTTGTTTGGAAATCATCCGGCGTCTGGACCGGGGCCGTTGATATTTGAATGATTTCACCGGCGAAGGCGTGCCAGTGATTTTGGCGACATGACCGGCGGACGGGATCCGTTATACTTTTACAAATATGAACAAACTTGCAGCCGTTTTCGTCGCGCTGGCTTTCGCCTGCGTCAATCTTCACGCGCAAAAATTTCCCGGCCTCGCCCTCACGCCACCGATGGGCTGGAACAGTTGGAACAGATTCGCCGGCAACATCAACGAAGATTTGATCCGCCAGACCGCCGACGCGATGGCGACCAACGGCATGAAGGACGCCGGTTATGTCTATGTGAACATTGACGATTGCTGGCATGGCGAACGCGACGCGCAGGGCTTCATCCATCCCGATCCGCAGCGGTTTCCATCGGGCATCAAGGCGCTGGCGGATTATGTCCATTCCAAAGGTTTGAAGCTCGGCATTTATTCGGACGTGGGTGACAAGACCTGCGCCGGACGGCCCGGCAGCCGCGGCCACGAATATCAGGACGCGCTGACTTACGCGCAATGGGGCGTTGATTATCTGAAATATGACTGGTGCAACGCCGAAGGCCTGAAGGCGGAAGGCGCCTACACCACGATGCGCGACGCCATCCACGCCGCCGGCCGGCCGATGATTTTCAGCATGTGCGAATGGGGTGACAACGAGCCGTGGCTCTGGGCCAGGGACATCGGGCACCTCTGGCGCACGACGGGCGACATTTTTGCAAAATTCGACGGCGTGCTCAATCACGGCAGCTGGCATCAGAACGGTGTGCTTCAAATTCTGGACATGCAAAAGCCGCTGCGCACCTACGCCGGTCCCGGCCATTGGAACGATCCCGACATGCTTGAAGTCGGCAACGGCATGAGCGAAAGCGAGGACCGCGCGCATTTTTCCATGTGGTGCATGCTGGCCGCACCGCTCATTTCAGGCAACGACCAGCGCGACATGAAACCGGAAACCCTGCGCATCCTCACGGACAAGGACGTTCTGGCCGTGGACCAGGACAAGCTGGGCATCGAAGGGTTTGCTTATTCCACAAACGGCATGGTGGAAACATGGTTCAAACCATTGGCCGACGGCGGCTGGGCCATGTGCGTTTTGAACCGCAACACAGCGCCGCACGCGTTTTCCTTCGACTGGAAAAATGAGAAAGTTTCGGACGATCTCTCCCAGCGCGACGCAAATTTCGCCACGACCACTTACAACCTGCGCGATTTGTGGACGAAGAAGGACATGGGAACGACCAAGGACACGTTGACCGCTGAAATTCCCGGACACGACGTGCTGGTGCTGGGGCTGGTGAATAAATCCGCCCCGACCGCGCAAAAAATCATCCGCATCAAGGCCGGCGTCACGGAGCCGTTCACGGATGCCGAAGGAAACGTCTGGCTGCCTGACCAGGGCTTTGCCGATGGCGACACGACAACGCGCGATGACACGCTGGCCATCGCCAACACGACCGATCCCGCGCTCTACCGCAGCGAGCGTTACGGCATGACCGCGTTCACCTATCCCCTGCCCAACGGCAAATACACGGTGAAGCTGCACTTCGCGGAAACTTACGACGCCTTGGACACGGCGGGTTCGCGCGTGTTTTCCTACAACGTCGCCGGACACGAGTTCAAGGACTTTGACGTGTTCGCGAAATCCGGCGGCATGGCCCACGCCTACGTCGAGACCGTCCCGGTGGAAATCACGAACGGCAAGCTCGACATTACCTTCACCATCAACGTCGAGAACCCGGAGATCAACGGCATCGAAATTATTCCGGCTCCGTGAAGGCAAGTTGTTTCGCGGCGGATTGAAAGGGATGCACGGCAACGCAGCCCGGTTTCAATTCCGCCTTCCGCCTTCCGCCTTCAGTCTTCCGCCTTCCCAAATGGAGAAGGCCGGAGGAGGAGTCAAAACAAAGATTTGCTGCATATCAAAAACAAAAGGAGTTTCAAAAAATACCGGCACTACCCTCCGCAATCCTTCGCTCGCGGGAGCGGGAGAAGGTGGTCGCAGACCGGATGAGGGTCGTCGGGTGAAAACAAATTTCAACGGGGAGAGGGGCTGGGGGTGAGGTGCACAAATTTTTGCAACGCCCCGATATTGCCGCACAACGCGGATTTCAACCGGGGACTGATCCCCTTATAAGCGTTTAATGGCGAATGCCAGTTTAAGGCTGGCTCACGCGCAAAAATAATTGCGGCACCGTGTTGGTGATGGGCAGGGTGAATGACTGGAAGTCGTTATTGCCGGTGGTGTTCTGGTAGAAGTTCCATATTCCACCGGCGAGATTGGTAGTGGTCTGGATCGTGTAACTTTGCCCGGTGAAGGTGTAAAAGCTGAACTGCAGATTCGTATCGGATAGCTGCGGGATGACCTGCATATTTGTGGACTGCAACCATGCATATGCACCGGCATAATTGACCGACAGCCCGGCGGGCAGGCTGACACTGGAGAAGCTGCCGGAATCAGACGAGGCGGAGACGATGGTGAATTGATCCGGGGCAAAGGATTTGTAACCATTCGCGAGAAAAACATTCAGCGGTCCATTCAGGGTGGCAACGCCGCCTGACACCAACTTGCCATACTGCCCGGAGTTGGTGCCGCCAATCCCAATGGTCAGGCCACCGGCGGCGACCGTGAAATCATTCGGAACCGACAGTGTGCCGCTGTCAATTGCCACCGCGCCGCTGTTGTAAAATGGCGGGAGGATGTTGAATGTTCCGCCGCCGGAGGACTTGAGAAATGTTCCTTGATTGCTGATATATTCGAAGCCGGTATTATTATTCAAGGCTCCATTTTCCTGCACGTCCACCGTTGCTCCCGGCAGGTTGACAAGCGTTCCGTCCGGAGGATAGCCGCTGAGGCTCAAGGTCGTCCCGCCGGTCAGTTGCATCGTGCCCGCATTGGTCAATATGCCTGAAGAAGTGATTTGGTTGCCGCCGGAGTTCATCACCAGCAACGTGTTCGTGGCCACTGTCAGCGTGCCGGTTATGCCGACGTTGTCTAAACCGCCGCTCGACCAGGTGAAGCCGCCCATCAGCGTGTTGTTGCCGTCCAGACGGCCTCCAGCCAGTTGAACGTTGGTCGTCGTCACCGTGTTGTTGAAGTTGTAATATTGGCCGCCACCATTGCCTGTTGCCAACAGCAGCCCGCCGGGGCCGGTCACCGCGCCGCCGGTGAATGTTCCGCCGTAGAGCAACACCACGGTTCCGCTCTCCACATCCACCGTGCCGCTGCTGTAAAATTGGGGCAGGATGTTGAATGTTCCGCCGCCGGAGGACTTTAGAAATGTCCCTTGGTTGCTGATGTATTCGTTGCCGGTGTTTCTACTCATTGTTCCATTTTCCTGCACGTCCACCGTTGCTCCCGGCAGGTTGACAAGCGTTCCGTCC
>CAYPTV010000007.1:19144-19821 GCA_964413505.1 uncultured Bifidobacteriaceae bacterium
TCAGTTGCATCGTGCCCGCATTGGTCAATATGCCTGAAGAAGTGATTTGGTTGCCCCCGGAGTTCATCACCAGCAGCGTGTTCGTGGCCACCGTCACCGTGCTGACGCTGTCGAAATAGCCGCTCGACCAGGTGAAGCCGCCCATCAGCGTGTTGTTGCCATCCAGAGCGCCGCCCGCCAGTTGGACGTTCGTCGTCATCAGCGTGTTGTTGATGTTGTAATATGGGGCGGAGCCGCCATTATTACACAACTGCAGCCCGCCGGAGCCTGTCACTGCGCCGCCGGAAAAGCTTCCGCCGTTGTTCAACGTCACGGTTCCACTCTCCACGTCCACCGTGCCGCTGCTGTAAAAGCTCACATTGTTCAAAGCGGTCGTGTTGATGCCGGAAGATTTTCGGAATGTCCCAGTGTTGTAAAAATAAGTGCCACCGCCACCATTGAAAGTCAAGTCGCCCTGGCAATCCCACAATCCGTAATTATAGATGAACGTGCCATAGTATCCTCCACCGCTAATGGTGGGTGAAGTCCAGTCCACAGTCCCGTAATTGGTCAAAATGCCTTGATCACTGTGCTGGCTTGTCCCCGCCAGCACCAGCAGCGTATTCGTGGCCACCGTCACCGCGCTGACGCTGTCGAAATAGCCGCTCGACCAGGTGAAGCCGCCCATCAGCGTGTTG
>CAYPTV010000007.1:19921-21549 GCA_964413505.1 uncultured Bifidobacteriaceae bacterium
CCATTGAAAGTCAAGTCGCCCTGGCAATCCCACAATCCGTAATTATAGATGAACGATTCCGAGTATCCTCCTCCGCTAATGGTGGACGAAGTCCAGTCCACCGTCCCGTAATTGGTCAATGTGAGTCCGAATAAATTCATGTTCACAATGCTTTGCAGGGAAAGTGCGCCGTAATTGTTCAACGTGAGAAAGGGAAAGTTCACGTCGGTCACGCCGGCATAGGGCAGGATGGCAAGCGTGCCATAATTGTTCAACGTGAGGCTGGAGGAGCCAGCTTCGGCAATTTGGAGATCAAGCGTGTCGTTCGTGGCCACATTCAGCGTGCCGCTGATCTGGCCATTGAGACCCACGACAATCCCGCCGGACAAGGTCGCATTGGTGGAGACACCATTGACAGTGCCATAATAAATGGAGAAGGGGCCAGCCAACTTGCCATACAAGTTTATTGTGTGGTTTTGCAGAGACAACGACGCTCCGTAATTGACAACGATGCTGCCGACAGAAACATCAGTAGGCAACGCCACGGTGTTGTCAGTGACGCCGTAGCCGTCAATGTCGAAGTTGCCGATTATGGCGGTGTCTGATGGTCCTGGCACGCCGTAGCCATGGGTGTCGGGTGAATACCAGGCTAAAGGATCATTCCAATCCTCGGTGGGTGTGTATTGTTCAAGGGTGCCTTCAACGGACCAGTCGTAGCCGACCCATTCAAACGTGGCGGCACTGGCAAATGCAGGCCCCAGAAGAAGGGTGATTCCGGCCATCAAGGCTGCGAGGCGTGTTTTCATATTCAAGGCATCAACTGAAATCTCCTGCACTGGTTGTTTGCCCACACCAGTGCAGGCAAACTTTCGTGATTCTCTTCCTGTTCCACCGTTTTGCAAGTCTATTTTTTCCAGTCCGCCCTCCTGCCTGTCACCCGCAGTTTTAAATCCGAATTCCAACTCCCAACTTCCAACTCCTATCTCCCAACTCCCATTTCAGCCGTGACCGAATGCGCTGACTTGTCGCGCCGGAATCTTGATGTAGGTGCGAACAGATTCGTTTCACTGCCGGGGACTGCCCCCTTTATACGCTGAAGGCGTAACGGAAATCAGCCTAGGGTTGTGAGGTTGCCCGTCCGGCTCGGACCGAACTACCCCAGGTAATCGTCCCACAATTAATTCCTTCTCCGCATCCGATGGGGAGACTTGAGCCGTTTGGGAAATGGCGAAAGGAATTAGCTGTCAGCAAAGGCCGCAGGCCGAATGAGCAGGGCTGCGAGTGAGTCAACGTGGCCGCAGACCGGATGAGGTGAACCGCGAACCACGCCAAACACGCGAAAACTTTTTGACACGACTTGAGCCGTTTGGGAAACGGCGAAAGGAATTCGGTGGAACCGAAGGCCGCAAGGCCGAACGAGCGGGCGCGAGCGAGTCCATTACACGAATTGCCGCGAATTGGTTTCATGCTCGGTAGGGCGGTCGCTGCTGCGCCGCCATGATTGATTTGGGCTGCGCGGCAACGCAGTGGTAATTAGGTGGCCGACTGCCAAGTCTGGCCAGTCCGGCACGGACCTAAAGCAAATCCTTTTGCACCGGCGCGGGACGGATCAGTTCCGGCCCTTCAGCACGCACGTTGTTCAATGCGCG
>CAYPTV010000008.1:0-19614 GCA_964413505.1 uncultured Bifidobacteriaceae bacterium
ACCATTCTTACACACGTGGAAACCATTCTTACACACGTGGAAACCATTCTTACACACGTGGAAACCATTCTTACACGCCGAAAAATCATCCGGCGGCATCATTTTGGCCAAAAAACAAGCCAAAACCCCAAAAAACCTCCTGTTTTGCCGTTCCAATGTTAACATGATTCGCCATAACCTGACGGGTTTCCGGCGCGACGCCGAAAACGGCAGCCGGGACGGTCGCGCTCCCCAATCGGCCAGATGCTTCCCGCCCAGCCGCATCGCCAGTTCCGCCACCCGTTCCACAGTCGCTTTCTTCGTCGCTTTCTCGCTTATCCACCAACACACACACCAAAAATCAATTGGTTTCTGCCAAGCAGTTTGCTATCATTGTCACGAATCAATGTTGTAGGAATAATTGGTCAGGTATCGGATGCAAATGTTCAGGTTGGGGATGCAAAACCTTGGTCTGCGAATGCCTTTGTTGAGGTCGCGAATGCAGTCTTCAGCCTACGAAGGCAAAACTTTTTCCGGCAAATCCGCAGACTGTTCCGGGTTTATCTGGCGTGAACGGCTGGAAGTTTTATGCTGTTGCGGACGATGACCGAAGCATTGAATGATCTGCTCAAGGCGACGTCGCGCTCGTTTTACCTGACGTTGCGCGTGCTGCCCGCGCGCGTGCGCCCGCAGATCGGCCTGGCCTACCTGCTCGCGCGCACGACCGACACCGTCGCGGACACGGAAATCGTCCCGCTGGCGCAACGGCTTGATGCGTTGCAAAAACTCCGCGAGCGGATTTTGGGGCAATCTTCCGCGACGCTGAATTTTGGGGAGCTGGCGAAGCAACAGAATTTGTCCGCTGAAAAATTGTTGCTGGAGAAAGTCGAGGCGAGTCTGTCCGCTCTGCAAAATCTTTCCGAAGCCGACCAGAAATTAATTCGTTTCGTTCTCGACACGATCACGAGCGGACAGGAATTGGATTTGCGACGGTTTGGAAAATTTTCCGCCGGAGCGCGGGTGTCCTCACCCGCCGCATCTCCGAATAATTTATCAAGTGCTGCGGCTGGGGACAGCCGCGCTCCAAACATCGTCGCGCTGGAAACGGCGGCGGAACTGGACGATTACACCTTTCGCGTAGCCGGCTGCGTGGGCGAATTCTGGACGAAGATTTGCCGGGCGCATTTGTTCCCGGACACGAAGCTGGATGAGATCCAATTCATCGCCGACGGCATCCGTTTCGGCAAGGGATTGCAGATGGTGAACATCTTGCGCGACCTGCCGAATGATTTGCGGAATGGCCGCTGTTATCTGCCGAAGGACAAGTTGGTGGAAGCGGGATTGTCGCCGGAAGATTTGTTGTCGCCCACGAACGAAGCCAGATTCCGTCCGCTCTACAATTCCTATCTCGATCTGGCGGAGTCACACCTGGCGGCGGGCTGGAAATACACGAACTCGATTCCGCGCGGCCAGATCCGGGTGCGGCTGGCGTGCGCGTGGCCGGTCTTGATCGGCGCAAAAACCATTTCGCGCCTGCGCGAGGGCGGCATTCTCGACCCGCAAAAGCGGATAAAAATCACGCGTGCGGAGGTGCGCGGGATTTTATTGCGGTCGGTGGCGGGTTATCCGTTTGGAGGCGTCTGGAAAAAACTGTTTGTAACCGGCAGGAAAGCAGTTGCATCTGAAGCGAAGTTGACGTAAAAAGCATCATGCAATTTTCCAAGTTCCTGCCGCTGTTCTGCGCAACCGCCGTTTGCGCCGGTTTTATTTCCGCGCGCGCTGATGACAATCCCGCGCAGGCCGCCGCCCGCGCGGCGTTGGAGGAGAAGATGCAGGAGTTGGACGCGCAAGAAGCCACAAACGCGGAAGTGCCGCCGCCGGCGGCTGTCGTCACTCCTTCCGCACCGGCACAGGAGCAACCTGCCCCGCCAGCAGCCGTCACGACAATTCCCGCGACATCTGAAGCGCAACCTGCGGCAACCACCCCGGCTGAAACACAGCCCGCGCCCGCGATCATGCCTGCAGACAACGATGCGCAGGCCGCCGTCCGCGCCGCGCTGGATGCAAAAATGCAGGAACTGGACGCGCAGGAAGCTGCCACAAATTCGGTGACGCTGCCGGTGATCACAATTGCGCCAACCGCCGCCGTGCCGGCACAAGCCGCTCCTGTGGTTGAAACTCCGCCGATGCAAGCCGCCCCGGTTCAGGCTCCCGCTGCCGCCGCGCCCCAAATGCCGCCAGCCAACGTGGATTATCCCGGAAAAGACCTCGGCTTGAAGCCGATTGACGTGCCGCCGCCGCCGATTTCGGCGGACAAACAGGCGCAACTTCAGGCGTTGCTGGCGAAATACATGGCCGACCAGGTTTCGCCGGAGGAATATCACAAGCAGCGCGCCGCAATCCTGGCCGAGCCGTAAGTCAAAATAATTTCCAAGCCCGCCGGATTCCTCCGGCGGGCTTTTCATTTCCTGAACTTGAACTTTGCCCGTTGAACCCTAAAATAATCCTTTATGCACGATTTTCGCTACGTCGGTGACAAACTGTCTTGTGAAGGCGTCGCCGTCGAGACGCTCGCAAAAAAATTCGGCACGCCGCTCTATGTCTATTCGCAGCGGACGCTGACGGATCATTTTCAGAAGCTGGATTCCGCGCTCGCGCCGCTCGACCACATGATTTGTTTCGCGATGAAGGCGAATTCAAATCTCGCCGTCATGCGCACTCTGGCCGATCTCGGCAGCAGTTTTGACGTGGTGAGCGCGGGCGAATTGCAGCGCGTCATCGCGGCGGGCGGCGACCCGCGCCTGTGCGTTTTTGCAGGCGTGGCGAAAACCGAAGCTGAAATTGAATTTGCACTGCGCAAGGGAATTTATTCGTTCAACGTCGAAAGCGAGCCGGAAATTGCGCGCATCAACCGCATCGCCGCGCGGCTCAAAAAAATCGCGCCAATCGCCGTGCGGATAAACCCGAACATTGACGCGCATACGCATTCAAAAATCACCACCGGCACTTATGCTGACAAATTTGGAATCCAGTTTGAGCAGGTTGAAGGCGTTTATGCTCGCGCCGGCAAATTGAAGAATATCTGGCTGCGCGGTGTGCAAATGCACATCGGGTCGCAATTGACCCAGACCACTCCTTACGAACTGGCCATAAAAAAAGTCACTCCGCTTGTTCACAAGCTGGCTTTGAAACATGGCCTGGAATTTTTCAGCCCCGGCGGCGGGTTGGGAATCATTTACCGTTCGGCGCTGGCAAGCGGCTCGCCAGATTGGTGGAAAACTTCCGCTGCGAAGGGTATTTTGACACCTGCGACTTATGCAAAGGCGCTGCTGCCGTTGTTGCGGCCTCTGGGATTGAAAATCCTCATTGAGCCGGGGCGTTTCATCGTCGGCAACGCGGGCATTCTCGTAACGCGCGTCGAATATGTGAAGCGCACCGGGAAAAAGAATTTCGTCATCGTGGACGCCGCGATGAACGATCTCATCCGTCCGGCCTTTTACGATTCTTATCATGAAATCGTTCCGCTTGCGAAAAAAGGCGGCGCGATGATTTCATCCGATGTCGTCGGCGGCATCTGCGAATCCGGCGATTATTTTTGCAAAGACCGTCCGCTGCCAAAACTGGGCGAGGGCGACGCCATCGCTTTGTTAAGCGCAGGCGCTTATGGATCGGTCATGAGTTCAAACTACAATGCGCGTCCGCTGGCCACTGAAGTTTTGGTGAACGGCAAAAAATTTGCCGCCGTGCGCGAACGTCAGGACGTGGCGAAAATCTGGGCGGACGAAAAAATCGCGCCGTGGCAGAAGTGAAACGGCTTACTTCGCGATTTGCCCGCGAGTGACGCCGAGCTGGTTCATTAGCTTCAACTCCCGCCACAGTTGCGTGCCGTCAATTTCCCCGCGCAAAAGCTGCCGGTATTTCGCGATGGTGCGTTCGACGGTTTCCGGCGTTTCATCCAGAAATTCCACGCGAAAATTCCGCACGCCCAGTTCGATCATCTTGGAAATGTATTCCGCGCCGGTCTGCGTCTGCGAGTTGAACACCGTGTTGCGGCAGCCGGCGTCCGCCTTGAGCGCGTGCTCCGCGCCGACGCGGTCGCGGAGCTTGACGACGTGCGTGTCACACGGCCGCCCGCAGTTCGTGTAGTCCGTGCCGCGCGAAAGAAACGCGCAAAAGACGCAATGCTCCATGTGAAACATCGGCATGTGCTGGTGGATTGTGACCTCGAACCATTCCGGCGGTGCGGCCTGCAACAACGCTTCGAGCTGCGTGAAATTCAAATCGTAGGACGGCGTGATGCTTTCCAAGCCAAATGCATTTTTGAAATAATCTGCCGCAAGCCGGTTGGCTATGTTTAATGAATAATCTCCCCGCTTTCGGCAACCGGCGAAAAATTTTAGATGGTCGTAATTGCGGACAAGGTAGCCGTCGGCGTTTGATGAAAGGACCTGCTTCAAAATCCACTCTTCGCCCGTTTTGAAAATTCTGGGAGGTGCAACCCAGATTGAGCTTTGAGGCTCGCTGCAACCGCGCGTCGTATGAAACATTGTTACCGCCTCGCGATATTTTTTCGGGTCTTCAAACTCGCAATAAACCGTCCGCACGCCGCATTTCAACGCGGCTTCGAGCTGTTGCAGGCTGCGGACGAGGACGATCAGTTCCGAAGCTTCAGATTTGCCTCCGAGACGCAGAGACGCAGAGGAAGTAAATGAACACTGTATCTCTGCGTCTCTGTGGACATATAATTGCCAGCGTTTTGGCTGAGCGCGGAGTTTTTCCAGTTGGCCGACGATCTCGCGGCGCAGGCGGTTCAGTTCGCTCATCGGCAGCATGACTTCGACCGTCAGAAAATTCTTCAATTCGCCCAGCTTGAACGGCGTTCCGCCGAGGCGGCCCAGTTGTTCACGCAACCGTTCGATTGTGAGCGGTTGTTTTTTGGCCTTGGCCAGCGGCATCGCGGAATCAAGCTGGACGACATGACCCTCTTCGTCGCGGGCGATGAGTGTGAGCGGTTTGCCGACGAGGCCGTGAACTTCCATTTCGACGGGCCGTTGAAAGCGCGGGGCGTCACCGGCAAAGCTTTGGCGCAGGCGCTTGTCGAGTTCAGGATCGTTTGTCTTCCACAATTTATCGCCAACGTGGATGCGGTTGAAATCAATGTTGCCGTAACCAAACTCCAATGCAGACTCGCCGGAGTTTTGAGTCTTATGATTTGAAATTTGAATTTCGTAAACACGACCGCCTTCCTCGTTTTCATCAGGTCTGCCAGCATCGAACACAACACCGTCGCCACGTTTCAGAGGAGCTTCGAGCTTCAGGAAAACTTTTTCATTCTCGACCCGCGTGACTTCGCCGAGGAACACGCCGCGCTTTTTGCCGAAGCGGGCGTGGACGAGCTGCTGGTTGTTGGTGCCGTCGAACCAGCCGGTGAACAGACCGCGCGAAAAGGCCATTTCCAGTTCGTATTTTGATTCACCGCTAGGGCGCGGAAACGCCGAGCCGGACAAATCATTTTCATTACGACGCGTCTCCACGTCTCCGAAGTTCAAAAGTAATTTGTCGAGCGCAGCACGATAGACGCGCGTGATGCTGGCGACATATTCCGGCGACTTCAAACGGCCTTCAATTTTTAGCGAGGCGACCCCGGCGCGAACCAAATCCGGCAAGACTTCCAGCCCGGACAAATCCTGCGGGCTTAACAAATAGCGTTTGTCTCCGAGGGGAACCTGTTTGCCGTCCGAAATCAAATCATACGGCATCCGGCACGCCTGCGCGCATTCGCCGCGATTGGCCGAGCGTCCGCCGAGCGATTCGCTCGTCAGGCATTGGCCGGAATAGGCGACGCATAACGCACCGTGAACGAAAACTTCAAGAGGAAGTGCGAAGTGCGAAGTGCGAAGTGCGAAATTCATCTTTTTTATTTCGGCAATCGAACACTCGCGCGCGAGCACGACAAGATTGCAGCCGAGTTCGCGGGCAAATTCCACGCCGACCGCGCTGGTGACAGTCATTTGCGTCGAGGCGTGGATCGGAAAATCCGGCGACAGTTTTCGGATGAGCCGGCAAATCCCCACGTCCTGCACAATCGCCGCGTCCACCCCGGCGGCAATGATGGCACGCAGATAGTTTTCCGCATTGGCCAGTTCATTTTCAAAGACAAGTATGTTGAATGTGACGTAGCCTTTCACACCGCGCCGGTGCAGAAATTCCATCAGCTTCGGCAGATCGGCCTCGGTGAAATTATGCGCACGCATCCGGGCGTTGAATTTTTCGAGGCCGAAATAAATCGCGTCCGCGCCGTTTTCGACGGCGGCCTTGGCGCATTCCCAATCGCCGGCGGGCGCGAGCAATTCCGGTAATCGCGGATTGCGGATTGCGGATTGCGGATTTTGTTCGGCTGCGTTTGAAACCATCCGTCGACAGCATAACCGATAACTCGCGCTGAAACAAAATCCGTTTCTGCGCGCAGAAAATTTGCAATCGCGCCCGGCGGAGTTAAGCTGGATTGATGAATGATGAATTTTCAGTCGCCGACCACTGGCAGGGCGATTTTGACGAAGACGGCCTGCGCCTGTGGGCGGAAAAATTACGCGCAAAACTTGGCGCACACCCGGTTTCGCTCGGCCTCGTCTTCATGACGCCGAAATTCTTTCCGAACGCGCAGGCCACGCTGGAAATTTTGCGGGTTCACGCGCGGATTCCGCTGCTCGCGGGCTGTTCGAGCACCAGTCTCGTCGCCGGTTCGCGCGAAATTGAAAATGCCACCGGCATCGTCCTCGCGCTTTACTCGCTGCCCGGCGGGCAATTGAAAGGTTTTCGTTTCACGCAGGAACAGGTCCTGGCGGCAGACAGCCAAAATTATTGGCAGACGGAATCCGGCGTCGCGCTGAATAAAACCAACGGCTGGCTTACATTCATTGACCCGTTTCATCTCGATGCGGAAAGCTGGATCCACTCGTGGAACGAATCGTTCGCGCCGCTCCCGACGTTTGGCGGGCTCGCGAGCGGGATTTTTACCGAGCAGACGACGCAGGTTTACCTGAACGGCGAGGTTTTCGATGACGGCGGCGTGGCCATCTCAGTCGGCGGCGACGTGAAATTGTCCGGCGTCATTTCGCAAGGCTGCACGCCCATCGGCGACACCTGGACGCTCACGCGTGTCGAGCAAAACCTGATTCACCAGATCGCCAACCGCCCCGCATACGCGGTTCTTGCCGACACGGTCCAGAAACTTTCGCCCGCAGACCAGCAGAAGGCGCGCGGGAATCTTTTCATCGGCCTCGTCGTGAACGAATACCTCGAAGATTTTCATCGCGGCGATTTTCTTGTGCGCCAGCTCATCGGCGGCGACCCGAATTCCGGCGTGCTGGCGGTCGGCGCGACGCCGCGCGCGGGGCAGATGATGCAGTTCCAGCGGCGCGACGCGGCGGCGGCGAGCGAGGATATGCGCGAACTGCTGGAACGCGCGAAGGCGAAAATCGGCGGCGCGACCATTTACGGCGGCTGTCTGTGCTGTTGCAACGGGCGCGGGAAAAATCTCTTCGGCACGCCGGATCACGACGCCGAACTTGTGCAGAAGGAAATCGGCCCGCTCGGCGTCGCCGGTTTTTTCTGCAACGGCGAAATCGGCCCTGTCGGCGACAAAAATTACCTGCACGGCTTCACCGCCTCGCTCGCGCTGTTCGTGAAAAAATGACCGCGACGCGTCCGGAAAACCACGGCCCCGCATAATTCGCCATTGCATTTGCCCGTCGAAGCGTCATTCTGATTTCAAAATGCCAGAGGAACAACAGCCCGAATCCGGCGGTCAGCCGCCCGCAAAAATTTTGCGCCCGCGCCGTCGCGGCCATCGCGGGGGACGCGGACGCCGCCGTCCCGCGCCGCCTGCCGCCGTTTCAGCGCAGCCGGAAGCATCCACATTGCCGCAGGAAATCGAACCGCCAATCCGCCTGCGCGAGGAAATGCCGGTGCGTCCCGCGCCATCGAAACCATTTCAGCCGCATTCCGCGCCCGTCGAACCGCCGGAAGAAAAATTTCACGCCGCGCCGCGACGAAATAATCCGGACATTTCGGGAATCACCCGCGCCGTCAACGAAGTGACGGACATCGTCGAGTCGCTGCGGCAGGCTCTGGAACGGATGGAGGAAGTTTTGGAACTCGTTGAAATCGCCGAACGGCAAAAGATCGCCGACGAGCGCGAAATCGAATCGCTGCTCCGCGCGCTGCGCCAGTTCCAATCGCGCGGCGAGAGACCGGAACGCCCGGAACGTCGGAATCGGCCGGGCGGGCCAAACCGGCCGGCACGTTTTGAGCGTCCGCCACCGCCGGAAGCCGTCGAGCCGCCGGAAAGTCCGGAGCCGCGGCCGATGGATTGATCTGGCGAAGCTATTTCAACAATTCCTTTATTTTCGCAACTTCATCCGTCGGCGGCTGGCAGGTATTGCCGGCGCAAAAATATACCGTCGCCTCGTTTTTCGCCGGCAAAGTCCCGGCGAATTCCCCGACCGCACCGGAATTTCCAGAAATGATTTTGTCTGGCTGATAAACCGAGTGGGCCGCGCGCAACAGTTCCTGAAATTTTATGGATCTGCTGTTGCCGGCGAGAACCACGCGCTTCGGTTCCTGCAGTGAAAAATCCAGCGCTTGCAGCATAAACGGCACGGCCTGGGGGAAATTTTGCAGCCGATGCGCGTATAGTCGAAGGGTTTTTTCGGCGGCTTCAGTAAAATTCTTCCGCTCCGTGATTGCGCCGAGTTTCAGCAGCGCGAGCGTTGCGACGGAATTGCCCGAAGGCTCCGCGCCGTCGTAATCATCCTTCACGCGCAAAATCAAATCGTTTGAATCAGCGGCGCTTTGCCAGAAGCCGCCATTCTCCGCGTCATAAAATTTCGCCAGCATCGCCTCTGCCAGTTCAATCGCAAAATCCAGATGACCCGGCGCGAGCGTCGCCTCATACAGATCAATCACTCCAGACAAAAGAAACGCATGGGTTTCGAGCAATTGCACGCTGTCGCGTTCGCCGTCGCGCCAGCGGTGAAAAAGCGTCAGGGATTTTTCATCCCAAAGTTTTTCGCGCAAGAACGCCAGATTTTTCTCAGCCGCCGAGCGATGGTTTTCATCGCCCAAAATCACGGAGGCCCGCGCAAACGCGCCGAGCATCAGCCCGTTCCATGACGCGAGGATTTTGTCGTCGAGATGCGGGCGGATTCTTTTTGCACGTGCGGCGAGCATTTTGGATTTTGCGGAACCGAGCAATGGCAGGTCTCCGGCGGCGACAACGGGATCAACGACGCTCAAAACATTGAGTCCGGCCAGCGGCTGCGGATGGCTGTGGTCAACGAAATTGCCGTCCTTTGTGATGCCGAAGTATTTCGCGGCGACATTGAATTCATCCACGGACAGCAGCCGGGAAAGCTCGGCCTGCGTCCAGCAGTAAAATTTCCCCTCCTGGCCCTCGCTGTCGGCGTCCTCGGCGGAATAAAATCCGCCGCCGGAATGCGTCATGTCGCGCAATACATAGTCCAAAATGTCGCGGGCGGCATCCGCGTGCCGCGCGTCGCCGTTCATGAGAAACGCGTCGAGATACAACTGCGCGAGCTGCGCGTTGTCATAAAGCATCTTCTCAAAATGCGGCACGAGCCATTCGGCATCCACGGCGTAGCGCGAAAAGCCGCCGCCAAGCTGGTCGTGGATTCCGCCGGCGGCCATCTTGTCGCAAGCAAACAGGACCATCTTTGCCGCCTCGCTGTCGCCAAATCTTTTTGCCGCGCGCAACACGAACGATGGAATTGACGGCTGCGGAAATTTTGGCGCGCCGCCGAATCCGCCGTTTTGCGGGTCGTGGATGTTTTTGAAAAATTCCGCCGCGCTTTTCAAAACGTCCGATGCCGGCATCAATTCTGAGCCGCCGGAATTTGCCAGCACGTCTTCGAGCCGCGTTTGAATTTCATCGGCGGACGCGACGATTTCATTTTTCCGTTCCTGCCAAAGCATCGCGATTTGCCGGAGCAATTGCTGGAAGCTCGGACGGCCATGGCGCGCGTCCGGCGGAAAATAAGTGCCGCCGTAGAAAGGTTTCAAATCAGGCGTGAGAAAAACATTCAACGGCCAGCCGCCGCTGCCGGTCGTGGACTGCACGAACGTCATGTAAATCTTGTCCACGTCCGGGCGCTCCTCGCGGTCCACCTTGATGCTCACGAAATGCTCGTTGAGAAACTTGCCGATGGTTTCGTCCTCGAAAGATTCGCGTTCCATGACATGGCACCAGTGGCAGGTGGAATAGCCGATGCTCAAAAAAACCGGCTTGCTTTCGCGACGGGACTTTTCAAACGCCTCGTCGTTCCATGCGAACCAGTCCACGGGGTTGTGCGCGTGCTGCAAAAGGTAGGGCGACTTTTCGCGGGCGAGACGGTTCGTAAAATTCACGCCGCCAAGATACGCGCAAATGAAACCGGAGCAAACGAAACACGCTGACTTTTGCGCCGCGCCGCGATAAGCTGAAACCATGCTGTCGGAAAAACCGTGGCGGGCCGAAGCCGTGATTCAATTTGTCGCGGCGCAATTCGCCTGCCTTTGCCTCGGCATTTTAGCCGCCGGCCTGCTGCACAAATTTCGCATCCAGGGTTTTGCGCAGGATGAAGATTTCGGAAACATTTTGCTCGCCACATTGGGTTTTCAAGGCGCGACATGGATTCTGATACCGATTTTTTTGCGGCTGCACCAAGTCCGCTGGCGCGACGCGTTCGGCCTTCGCGGAACAAATCTAAAACGCGACCTGGCCGCGGCTGTTGCTGTCGTGGCCGTAATCTTGCCGGTCGCGTGGCTGCTGCAAGGCGCGTCCGTCGCGGTGCTGAAAAAAATCGGCTGGCCGGTGGAAGATCAGGCCGCCGTGATGCTGTTAGCGGACGCGAAAACCGCGTGGCTGAAAATTTATCTCGGTGTGTTCGCCGTCGCCATCGCGCCGGTGGCGGAGGAATTTGTTTTCCGTGGCGTGCTGTTCCCCTTCGTAAAACAGCTCGGCTTCCCGAAATCCGCCTGGCTCGGCGTGAGCGCGCTGTTCGCCCTGATCCATTTTGACGCGGGCACGTTCGTGCCGCTTTTCGCATTTGCGCTGGCGCTGACGTGGCTTTACGAAACCACGGACAGCCTGCTCGCGCCGATTGTCGCGCACGGCTTGTTCAATGCGGCGAACCTTGCGGTTTTATTTTTCGCGTCAAAATGAAATGAACGAATTTGAACTCATCGCAAAATTGGCGAAATCGCTGCCGACAAATGAAAATGTCGTCACCGGCGCGGGCGACGATTGCGCGGTGCTGGACTTGGGTGCGATGGATAAATTGGTTTTGTTCAAGACCGATGCCGTTGTCGAAGGAATCCATTTCACCCGCGAAACGCCGCCGGAAAAAATCGGGCGCAAGGCGCTCGCACGCTGTTTGAGCGACATCGCCGCGATGGCCGGAACGCCGACCGCCGCGCTCGTGACCATCGCGCTGCCGGAAAATTTTGACGCGGAATTTGTCGGCAGAATTTACGACGGCCTCAATGCATTGGCAGAAAAAAACGGCGTGGCAATCGTCGGCGGCGAGACGACCACGAATCCCGGGCGCATTTTGATTTCCATTGCGCTGCTCGGAGCGATCCCGCGCGGGAAACAGATTCTGCGCGGTGGCGCGAAAGTCGGCGACGCGATTTTTGTGACGGGCGAACTCGGCGGTTCGCTCGCGGGAAAGCATCTTCAGTTTGAACCGCGGCTGGCGGAAGCCCGCTGGCTGGCGGAACATTTTTCCATTCATGCAATGATTGATTTGAGCGACGGCCTCGCCGGAGATTTGCCGCACATTTTGAAAGCGAGCGGCGTCGGAGCGGAACTGCTGAAATCGTCAATCCCCATTTCGCGGGAAGCAAAACTGGCGGCGCGGAAGAGTTCTTCAGCCAAACCCGCGTTTGCAGCAGCGCTGACGGATGGCGAAGATTTTGAGTTGCTGTTCACGGTCGCCGGCAAAGACGCGGTGAATTTGCTCGATGCCTGGAAGAAACAATTTCCGAAATTGAGATTGAGCTGCATCGGGAAAATTGTCGCAGGTGACGGGATTTTGATCCGTGACAAAGGCGGCTCGCACAAACTAAACGCTCATGGCTACGTTCATTTCGCATAGCCCGGCGGAGACGGAACTGCTCGGCGAAAAACTGGGCCGAGCGGCGCAAAGCGGGTTTGTGTTCGCGCTGTCCGGGGAGCTTGGCGCGGGCAAGACGCAGTTTGTGAAAGGACTCGCGCGCGGGCTGGGAGTTTCCGCGCGGGTTCATTCGCCGACGTTCACGCTGGTGAACGAATACGGCGGCGGGCGGCTGAAATTGTTTCATCTGGATTTATACCGGCTGGAAACACCGGAACAGATTTTGTCGGCGGGCGTCGCTGAATTTTTGCAGCCGGACGGCGTTAGCGTGATTGAATGGGCGGAGAGAATTTACGATTTGCGATTTGCGATTTACGATTTGAAGAAAATTCAAATTGAAATTGTGAGCGACACGGAACGGAAAATCATTTATGACGATTCTGGCGCTTGAATTTTCATCGGAGCAGCGGAGCGCGGCCGTGGCGCGTGACGGAACCGTGCTGGCCGAGGCCGTTGAAACCGGCGGACGCAGCACGGCGGCGTTCGGCATGATCCTAAAAATCCTGGCGGAGGCGAAAATCAGCCGGGAATATATTGACGTGCTGTGCATCGGACTGGGACCGGGTTCCTACACGGGAATCCGCGCGGCGATTTCAATCGCGCAGGGCTGGCAACTGGCACGACAGGTCAAACTGCTCGGCGTCAGCAGCACCGGGGCAATCGCGGCACAGGCGCAGGCGGAGAATATTTTTGGCCGGGTGAACGTGGTGGTTGATGCGCAGCGGGGTGAATTTTATCTGGCGACGTATGAAATTTCAGCCGGTGGCTGGCGGGAAATTGAGCCGCTGAAAATTGTGCCTTTGGCGGAAATCCAATCGCGTGCGGACGCCAAGGAAGTTTTGGCCGGGCGGGAGGCGGCCAGATGGTTTCCGAATGGCAGGACTATTTTCCCGCGCGCGGCGATGCTGGCAAAACTGGCCGCCGCCCGGAACGATTTTTTGCCGGGCGAAGCACTGAAGCCGGTTTATTTGCGGGAGACGAGTTTTATGAAGGCGCCCCCGGCCAGCTTGCCGACCGGACTGTTTTAACACAAACAGTCCAATTATCTTCGCATTGTCAATTTTCGGGACAAGCCGTGTGCCTGGAATGCGGCTTGTCATATGGCATGGAGCGTGCTAGAATGGCTGTCAGGTTCGTCAGAGGAATTTTGCCGTCAAAAGAGTTGAGTTATGCTGGTTCGCTGCAAACAATTTGGAGGGAATGAAGCGCGCGAAGAATGTGCCGCGTTCACGCTGGCAGAAGTCTTGATTGCCATGGTCATCTTGGCAATGGTCATGGCGGGGCTGATTTACGGCTACGCGCAGGTCAACCGGATTGCGGAATGGAGTTCCATGTCGCTTGCGGCGCAGTCAATGGCTTCGCAGGGCATGGAGCAGGCGCGGGCCGCGCAATGGAACGCGGAGGCATTCCCCTACACAAACGGTCCAGGGACGACAGACGAACTGCCGCCGACTAACTACACGTTGTCTGGATCAAATTATGCGATGGATGTCCCGGCCACGGGGACTCCGTTTTACGCAACCAATATCATCACGATTTCGACTGTCCAGTCCAACCCGCCATTGCGGATGATCCGCTCGGATTGTTCGTGGACATTCCCGCTCACCGGAAAAATTTTCACAAATACCGTGGTCACCTATCGCGGACCCGACCAATGAGAACTTCCATCCAAATCCAGGCGCGATGCGCGCGCGCCGCCGGCTTTACGCTGGTGGAAATGTGGATCGCGATGGCGATTTTCACGATGCTGACTCTTGCGACGGTGGCGATACAGCTTTTCGCCATGCGGATCTATGCGCTTGCGGCCACCAAGTTGACGGCCACCGACAGCGGCCGCAAGGCGGTCAACTACATCCGCGAACAGGTGCGGTCGGCGAAACTGGTGAATATCGGGAATTACAGCGGCGGCGTGTTTTCAATCATCGGGGACAACACCAATCAAATTGGCAGCGCCCTTTACATCTGCCCCACGTCGGACGAGACCTACGGCACCATCTTCTACAAAGACCAGTCGTTGAACAATCTCGTCAGTTGTCAGATTACAAATGCCAATATTTCGACAAATGGTTTGGTCATTGACGGTTCGGGCAGTAGCGGCATTGGCAGCGTGAACGGATTTTACACCAACGCCAATTATATCACCAACTACACAATCTTTCAGTGCGAGAATTTTCAGGGCAACCTCCTGACGAACAACAACAACAACCGCATCGTCCACCTGACGCTCATGTTTTCACGTTGGGAATATCCCATCGCCTACGTCGCCAACACCAACGGTTTGTATGATTACTATCAACTGAACACGCGAGTAACGCGGCGGGCCTCAAATTAAACGCCATCACATGAAACCCATGCTTAAAACGGTGCGACGGTGCGACACAGGCTTCGCATTGATGATCACCCTGTGCTTTGTCACCGCCGCCCTGCTCCTTTTTGCCGGCGTGATGCTTTGGTCTTCAACCAACAGCAAGCTTACCCAGCGCAACGAAACCTTCACAAAATCCGAAGCCGCAGCCGAGGCCGCCACAGAAAAAATCTTCACCTCGATGAACCGCGATTTTCTCTACAGCTATCTGAATACCAGCAACACTTACAACGTATTGATTCCAGACACGAGCACCTGGCCCGTGGGATATAAATTCAGCGACACAAGCGGCAACACAGGCCAGGTTTTCGTTAGCATCGGCCAGACCAACTGGGAGAATTTGAACGAGCAATATGCCGGACTGAATGGCATAGCAAATGATTGCACGATTATTGCCGTTGCCACGCCAACAAACCAGCTCTACAACGTGCCGGCCACGGTTAAGCAGACATTTCAGGCGGCCGTGATCCCGGTCTTCCAGTTCGCCATTTTTTACAACATGAACATGGAGATAGACCCCACTCCGACGATGGTCATCAATGGATCGGTGTTCTGCAATCAAAGCATGTGGATTACGGATATTAATGGGCTTACGTTCAATTCGCTTGTGGAGGCGGTGGGAACGGTGACTCTCAACACCGCAGCCGACCCTTTTGCCAACGGCTACAGCTACGGCGGCAGTGTGGCTGCCACCTTTAAGCAAGCAGGCCAGCCGAATTACCCCGTCCCGCCGCTGACCATGCCCATCGGCAACAGCACCGACAGCAACCCGACCAACATAGAAGCAATCCTCAACCTGCCGCCGTCGGCTCTGTCCGCGCCAAATGCGGTCGCGTATGACCCGACCAACCAGATTTATTATTACAATTCATCCGACATCGTCATCTCCAATGCCAGTTATGGGACTAATGGCATTGCCTTCAGGAGCGGGCTTGTCACAAGTGTGAACATTCTTGCGACCAATTTCACCGTCTGGTTTCAAGATAAATACTATTCCCCATACCTGATACCGCTCACGAATGATTACATCGTGCTGAGGCTCACGACTGGCAGTTTTACCAACACCGTGACACATACCGGCGGGCTGAATGCCACCAACTATGCCGCCACGAACATTCTTTACGCCGGCTTTTCATTTTTGACGAACGTCCTCTTTTACGACTGGCGCGAAGGCTACAATGGCGGGAGCGGAATCGGCGGAAAAGGTAAACCTGTCCAAGCCGTCCAGATTGATGTCGCAAAGTTTCAGAATTGGCTCACCATCAACTCAGATGGCACCGGCAGCAATGGCATTGTGGCTGATAGTCAGATACGGCATGACTTAGGCCACGGGATCGGCTCGATATATGTCTATAACAGCGTGCCTTTGAACAACACGCAGCTTCCCGCCGTGCGCCTTGTGAACGGCTCACAATTGCCTACCAACTACCCCGGCCTGACCGTTTCCACGCCGATGCCGGCTTACATCTTAGGCAATTACAACGTCTCCAATAGCATCGGCAACGACCTCGGCAAAAGCACAACCACCCATACGCGTCCGGCGTCGGTGCTAGCGGATGCCATTACCATCCTTTCCCCAAGTTGGAGCGACACTTACACTACTAATCTTCCCCCGGTCAACATCGACGACACCGTCAACGCCGCAGTGCTTGAAGGCATCGTCCCGTCAAATCCAAACATCGTCTACAGTGCCAGCGGCGGCGGTTACAGCGGCGGGGTGGAAAATGTCCTGCGCTACCTGGAAGATTGGAGCGGCAATACAAACACCTACAACGGCTCAATCGTCGTCATGTTCCCCAGCGTCTATGCGACCAATTCCTTTCACGGGGGCGGAACCTATTACAGCCCGCCCAATCGCAACTGGTCATTTGACAATAATTTCACCAATCAGGCCGGCCTGCCGCCGGACTTCCCTTCGGCCAAGTCGCTCATCCGCAACAACTGGTCGGCTTATTGATCTCCAAAAGTCGCGGAAGGCAACGCTGTTTCCGAGACATTCCGGCGGTCGCGGAGCGACTGTGGAAATTAGCCAGACACGCCAGTGTCTGGTCAAACCGCGCGAAGGCATCCGTCCTGAAAGGACGATGGAATAATGGATGATGCGTGCGGGTGCCATTCCACCGTCCTTTCAGGACGGGTGCCATACCGCCGCGATACCAGACACTTCGTATCTGGCTAATTTCCGGTTGTGCCTTCGGCACGAATGCGCGCAACCGCTTCGCCATGAAGAATGCTTTGCCCGTTAAAAACGTCAAGGAACCGGAAAAGTGATGGTTTTTGGCATTTTCTGGCTGTTTTTATCAAAAAACGGGGTTTCCCGACCGTTCCGGGTGTTCCCCCAATGATTGGGGGAGTTCCCGGAACGGCCGGGGGAGATTCCGGAATCGTCGGGAGAAATCCCCCGATGACTGGGGGAACACCCTCAATGACCGGGGGAAATCCCCCAATGGTTTGGAGAGTTCCCGGAATGGCTGGGGGAAATCTCTCAATGATTGGGAGAACACCCGGAATGGTTCCGGGAAACCGAAAAATGATTGAGGGAAGCCGTATAATGAATCCGGGAACCCGGAGAAGATTGGCGGCCACACCCGGTCTGCCTCCCAGAACGCGGGGAAAACTTCGACGAATCCGCGAAATGCCGCCGTCCTCCATGGGAAGGAAAAAATCGTCGTCGAAGAAATCGCACCGCCCGCGCTCAAGCCCGGCGAAGTCCGCATCCGCATCAAAACCGCGCTCACCTGCGGCACCGACCTGAAGGTTTTCAAGCGCGGCTAAGCATCGGTTTGCAAAGGAATGCAAGAGAGGCCAAGAGCAGGGAAGCGCACAAAATCAAATCAGGGTATCGAATAAAACTATTGTAAATACTTGTTAAAACAGGATTTACCCAACGAAAACGAAATGGTGGTAGGTGATGGATTCGAACCATCGAAGGCGTAAGCCAGCAGATTTACAGTCTGCTTTTTATTGCTATTTGTTTGCTTATTCAACTGACTGCTATCTTTATGCTTGACTTCTGTGCATTGTTTCGAGTAGTTTAGCGCACGTAACGTAATACAACAGAAAGGAAAAGAATATGAAACGACGCACAGGTTACTTGTTCAAGCGCGGGAGCAACTTCTATGTGAGTTGGAAAGTGAACGGCAAGCTTTTTATGAAGGCATTGCGGGATGATAACGGCCAGCCAATCACGGCAAAACGCGAAGCGGAAATCGCACGAGACAAATTCATGCTCCCCATTGCGACGGGCGATGAAGCTGCCGTGCTGGAATCTATCGCCGGTAAGCTGGAAGGCCGCAAAGCCGAGATCGCCAAATGGGAAAACGAAAAAAATCCGCCGCTGTCCATCGGGCAGGCATGGAGCGAATTTCTCGCCTCGCCCAATCGCCCGGACAGCGGCAAGTCAACACTCCGCCAATACGAATTTCAATGGCAAGCCTTTGCCGATTGGATGAAGGAAAAGCACGCCGACGCGCTGACGCTGCGCGACGTGACAAAGGAAATCGCCGAGGAATACGCCAGCAGCCTGAATCATGGACGATTCAGCCCGTCCACCTACAACAAGCATCTGAATTTGCTCACGCTCGTTTTCCGCGTCGTGAAGCACAAAGCCAAGCTCACCGGCAATCCGTGGGAATCTCCCAAGCGCGGCGGAAACCTTCAACGCAAGCGGATGATCACAAACAGCCGACGCGAACTGACGATTGATGAGCTGCGGAAAATTTGCCAGACCGCCACGGGCGAATTGCAGACGTTGCTGGCACTCGGCATCTACTCCGGCTTGCGGCTTGGCGATTGCGCCACGCTGCGCTGGGGCGAAGTGGATTTGCCGCGTGTAATGATTCGCCGCATCCCCAACAAAACCGCCCGACGCAATCCGAAGCCCGTCATTGTGCCGATTCATCCGATTCTGCGCGATATGCTGGCAGCAACGCCACTGGATCAACGCCGTGAATATGTCCTGCCGGAAATGGCCGCGCTCTACATTCATCGGACAGACATGGTAACGGACATGGTTCAAAAACACTTCAAAGCGTGCGGAATCACCTTGCACAGGCCCGGCACTGGAAAGGACGGCAAACGCGCCGTGATCGAAGTTGGCTTTCACAGCTTGCGGCACACGTTCGTTTCACTATGCCGCGAAAGTAACGCGCCGTTGTCGGTCGTGGAATCCATCGTGGGACACAGCAGCCCGGCCATGACGCGGCATTACACGCACGTCGGCGAATTAGCCGCAGGCCGCGCCGTTGCCTTGTTGCCGTCCGTGATGAGCGAAGCCACTCCAGAGCCGACAAAACGCGGGCAAGACGAAATCTTGCGCGAGGTGCAAACAATTCTTAAAAATATGTCGGCAAAGAATTGGCGCGAGAAAAAGTCTGCGGCGTTGGCAATGCTGGCGGCTGACTAATTGAAAGGAGTTTTCTTATTTTGAAATCCGGCCAAGTATTTCAAGGCATCATTTCTTCCTTGTTTTTCTTGATGGACGGATTGGAATTTTAAGCTCCTTGCACAGGCGTCTCAATGCGGAGAATCCATCAGCGGCGCGATGCTCCAAATTTTCTTTATTATTTTTTTCATATACCTGTTTTGCTATCTGCCGGATGGTGAATGTTCTTTGAATAGCGCGTGGTTGGTCTTTGATTTTAAGCAGCTTTAATCGGACTGGATCGGCGGGTTCAAAATCGCCGACAAGCTTGTCCTTGAAGAAAGCAGCGGTGTCTGCCAATTCGATTATAGTCTCGCGGTCGTGTTCTAAAACCGCCTTGATGAAAACTTCACATATCTCTTTTTCGTAATCCCTGTATCTGATTTCCTCTGGACCCATTTCAGTATTGGGTGCTGGAAAACTTTGCCCAAGTATGTGAATCTGCTTTCGAGGATTCTCTTTGAACCTCATGTATGAGTCATAAAAGATGCTGAACAAAAGCTGTCGGTAAGACAACTGGTGTCCGTAAATGGCGACGTGACGGGCATTAAGTTGGGCGAAATGATCTTCACTGTTGGCCAGTTCGCCAATCTGTGCTGCCAGCGTCCCGCTTGGGGGTTTGAATTTCGATTTAATTTCATAATAGAAAGATGGAATTTGATGTAAGTCAATTC
>CAYPTV010000009.1:0-18869 GCA_964413505.1 uncultured Bifidobacteriaceae bacterium
TCGCCGAGCAGACAAACGCGGCGGATTTGTTCATCCATACCACGATTTTCGTCGCCGTGGACAAGCACGCGCAACTGCGCGGCATTTTTGAGACCGGGGGCGACGGTATTGACTGGTCGAACGTCCAGCCAAAAATCCTGGCAATCATCCATCAACTCGAACGCGAACCGTGAGCATCCACGATTTGCCCGCCGTCAACGCTTCGCTCAACGGCCTAAGCGCAGTTTTCCTGACCGTCGGATATATTTTCATCAAGCGCGGAAATAAAATTGCGCACCGCAACTGCATGATTTCGGCGTTCGTCACCTCGATTGTTTTTCTGTGCTGTTATCTCACTTATCACGGCTACCTTGCAGTTGTTTTGCACCGAGGCCCGACGCGGTTTCTAAACCCAGAATGGTTTCGTCCGATTTACCTGACGATTCTTCTGACGCACACAATTCTCGCCATCGTCATTGTGCCGCTGATTCTCATCACGCTTTGGCGTGCAAAAAAAGAACGCTTTGAACTTCACAAAAAAATCGCGCGCTGGACATGGCCGCTGTGGATGTATGTTTCCGTCACCGGCGTGATCGTTTATCTTTTGCTCTACCAGATTTTTCCGCAAAAGTGAAAACGGCGAACATTTCAATCCACGAAAGCCAGTTTCCAGAAAATGTCCGCCGTGATCTGCTCGCATCGCTCCGCTCGCGAAAAATAAACCACAAATTCCACTACGACAGCGTCAAGCAGACGCAGAAATGGCTCGCGCTGCATCAAATCTATTCGCCGTCGCGCAATGACAAAGATTGCCGCGCCATTTACGAGAACAGCTTCGAGGCCGCCGCCTCACAAATAAAATCGAAAAGCGTCCACGTCATCGGCCTCGGCTGCGGCGGCGGACAAAAGGACACGCGCCTGTTGAAATTGCTGAAATCACGCGGCAGGGAAATTTTCTACACGCCGTGCGATGTCAGCGCGGCGATGGTTCTGACCGCGCGCCAGACGGCGCTCACAGTTTTGTCTGAAAAGAATTGTTTTCCTTTCGTCTGCGATCTGGCGAAGGCGGCCAATCTGCAAAAGTTTCTCGCCACCCGTCACCCGTCACTCGTCACCTTCTTCGGCATGATCCCGAATTTCGAGCCGCAGGAAATTTTACCGAAGCTGGCGGCGCTCATCCGTCCAAAGGATTTTCTGCTGTTCAGCGCGAACCTTGCGCCGGGAAAAAATTACGCCGTCGGCCTGGAAAAAGTTTTTCCGCAATACGACAATCCGCCGACGCGCGACTGGCTGATGGCCTTTCTTCTGGATCTGGGGGTCGAAAAGCGCGACGGCGAATTGAGTTTTGAAATTGAGACCGTCAAGGCAGCCGGATTAAAGCGCATTGCCGCCGATTTTCACTTCAAACACGCGCGGGAAATCGGGATTGAAAACGAAATTTTTTGCTTCAAGCGCGGAGAAAAAATCAGCCTGTTCTTTTCCTATCGCTACACGCCTGAACGCATTTCCGTAATCCTAGCCGAATACAAATTGGAGGTTTGCGAAAAATGGATCACTCAATCCGAAGAAGAGGGCGTTTTTCTCTGCCGTAGGACAGGCGCGACGCCTGTCCTACGTTAAAATACTTTCATCGTTTCCAGCACGGCCTTGATGCGCGGGACCTCATGGGTGCGGAACAAATCCGTTTTGCCCAGCGCGGCCAGCACGGCGAAAAACGGCTCTGCACAGCGAACTTCATCGCCAAAAAATTCAAAGGCGTGCGGCAGCGCATGGCAGACCGGGAAACCCAGTTCGCGCAGCCGGAATGTGTTCAGGAAAATGTTCATCTGATGCCGGACACGCACGGCGCTGTCCTGCAAGTTGCGGTAATAAAAGCCGAGGCCGGGATCGAGCAGGATTTTTTCCACGCCGCTGCGCTGCGCGGTCTCGATCTGGCGCGAAAAATAGTCGCGCATCATCGGAACCGGGTCAGCGCTCAAAATGAAGTCGCCGACTACGCGGACGTTTTTGCCCTGCACGAAACAAATAATGACGGCGGCATCGTTCGCGGCGACCATTTTGAAAATTTCCTTTGAAGCGACCGTTCCGGTCAGGTTCAAAATGTCCGCGCCGGCTTCGAGCGCCGCGCGCGTGACTTCGGGCGAATAGGTCTCGACGGAGACGAGGATTTTTTCCGCGCGCAATTTTTTGACGACGGGAATCAGTTTGGATTTCTGCGCGGCGTCATTTGCGCGGGCGGCGTGCGCGAGGGTGGATTCCGCGCCGATGTCCACGATGTCCGCGCCCTGGGCGGCGAGGATTTTTCCGCGCTGCACCGCGGCTTCAGCCGATAAACAGACGCTTTCGCGATACCACGAGTCGGCGGACAAATTCACGACGCCCATGACGGTGGGTTGCGAATTGAAATTGAATTTTCTGCCGCCGATGGAAAATTCCTTCACGCGCGCGGTCGCGGCGGCGCGGTTTTTTTCCAGCAGTCCCCCGAGATTTTCCAGTTTCAACATCGCGGAAGGAATCGTAAATCGTAAATTCAAAATCGCAAATGAAATGGCGCGCCCGGCGCGATTCGAACGCACGACCGCCTGCTTAGAAGGCAGATGCTCTATCCAACTGAGCTACGGGCGCGGCCAGCAAGACATTAGTCGCCGCCGCGCGTCGGCGCAAGCGCGGTTGTGGGCGGATTCAGTTTGGTTGAAAATTCCGGCGGCTTCAGGCAATCTGGCTTTGTGAAACCGACAAACTTTCTCGTTCTGATGCTGGCGGCAGCCTTGCTGGCCGGCTGCAAAAAAACTGACGCCACCGCCGCGCCGCCAACAAACTGGCTGCCGACGCAGGCGCAGCCGAAATTGCCGACGATGAAAATTTATCTCGGCGCCGAAACGCTCGACGCCGAGCTTGCGCTGACGGAACGCGAGGAGACAACAGGCATGATGTTCCGCACCAACATCCAGGACACAGACTCGATGCTTTTTGTTTTGCCGACACCGCAACGCGCGTCATTTTGGATGATGAATTGTCCCGAATCCATTTCCGCCGCCTACATCAGCCCCGACGGCGTGATCCAGGAAATTCATCATCTGGAAAAGAACGACACGAACGCGGTGCTGGCCGCAACGGACAACATCCAGTTTGTTTTGGAGACGAGCGACGGCTGGTTTGCACGGCACAACGTCGGCACCGGCGCGGTCATCCGCACGGAAAAAGGCTCGCTGACGGACACGTTTTTGCGAAGGCAGTAAGTGGCAACCGCTGGTTTGAACCGGTTTGAGCTTTTTTACCTGTGGCAATTGGTGCAAATTGCCGCTGAACAAATATGATTTCACAGATCAAATCCGAAAAACTTTTTGCCGGGGCGTTGAAATATATTCCCGGCGGCGTCAATTCGCCGGTGCGCGCGTTCCGTGCCGTCGGCGGCAATCCGTTTTTTGTCAAAAAGGCCAGGGGCGCACGCGTCTGGGACGTGGACGGAAATGTATTGATTGATTATGTCGGCACCTGGGGCCCGGCGATACTCGGCCACGCACATCCGAAAATCATTTTCGCCATCAAGGCCGCCGCCAGCCGTGGGACGAGCTTCGGCATCCCAAATCCGCTTGAAGTCAAAATGGCGAAGCTGATTTGCGGTCTGATGCCAAGCATCAAAAAAGTCCGCATGACCAGTTCCGGCACCGAAGCCTGCATGAGCGCCATCCGGCTGGCGCGCGGGTTCACGAAGCGCGACAAGATCATCAAGTTCGACGGCTGCTATCACGGTCATGTGGATTCGCTGCTGGTCAGGGCCGGTTCCGGCGCGCTGACGTTTGGCCATCCCGACAGCGCGGGAATTCCAGCGGCGTTCACGCAACACACGATTGTTCTGCCGTTCAATGACATTGAGGCGGTGAAGGCCGCGTTTGCCGCAAACAAAAATCAGATCGCCGGCATCATCGTCGAGCCGGTGCCCGGCAACGCCGGTTTGTATCTGCCGCAAAAAGGCTACCTGGAATTCCTGCGCAAAATTACAAAGGCCAGCGGCGCGCTTTTGATTTTCGACGAGGTGATGACGGGCTTCCGTCTGGCCAAGGGCGGCGCGCAGGAGCGTTTTAAAATTTCGCCCGACCTGACGTGTCTGGGCAAAATCATTGGCGGCGGGTTGCCGGTGGGCGCGTTCGGCGGACGCGCGGAGATCATGAATTTGCTCGCGCCGCTGGGGCCGGTGTATCAGGCGGGCACTTTGAGCGGCAATCCGCTGGCGATGGCGGCGGGCATCGCGAATCTGGAGGAATTGGCTGGAAAAACAGAACGTAGAAAACCGAAGGCGGAAGACAAATATGCGCTGCTCGAAAAACTCGGGATACAGCTTGCAGCGGGATTGTGCGCCGCCGCCAGGTCGGCGAAAGTGCCGCTGCAGTTGAATTCCTGCGGCTCGATGTTCTGCGCGTATTTCACCAGCGCGCCGGTTCACAACCTGGCCGACGCGATGAAAAGCGACCGCGAGCGGTTCAAGAAATTTTTCCATGCGATGCTGGACGCGGGGATTTATCTGGCGCCGTCGCAGTTTGAGGCCGGCTTCATCTCCACGGCGCATACGGAGGCCGACATCGAGCAGACGGTTTGCGCGGCGGCGAAAATTTTTCGCGGGCTGTAACCTTTTCCCCGTTGCTTCGTCTGAATCCCTGTCCCACCGCTCCAAAAGTTGCGGTGGAACCGTAAAAACACAACAAATCCCAATAAATCTATGAAATTAAACAAAACTATATTGGTTGCCGCGCTGGTTGCCGGCAGCCTGTTCGTGTGCAGCTCGGCGGCTCTTGCACAAGCTGGCGGCGGAGCCGGTGGCGGTGCTGGCGGTGGCGGTGGCGGTGGCGGTCGCCGTGGTCCGATGACGTCTGATGCGATGATTACGCGGTTTCAAACCGCTCTTGGCGAGACCAACAAACTCTCCGATGACATAATCGCCAAGGTCAAGCCGGTGCTCGACAAGATGATCAAGGAGCAGGCCGACCTGCGCGCCGATCAGACCATCGAGCAGGCTGATCGTGCGACGAAACGCGCCGCCATCACGAAGGAAGCGAGCGACGCGATCCAGGCCATTGTCACGGCCGATCAATTCAAAGTCATCCAGCCATTGCTCCAGCGCGGCGGTCGCCGTGGCGGCGGTGGCGGTGGCAATGGCAATGGCGGCGGTGCCCCGGCACCCGCTCCTGCTGCTCCCCCGCAGACCTGATTTTGTTGGGGACATAGGTTGACAGTGGGACGGCCTCCGGGCCGTCCCTTTTTATTTTGCGCGCAGATTCCGGTTGAGCAAAATCGTGCGTGCGCGTAACGTGTGTCCGCCCGCGCGTGTAGCTCAATTGGATAGAGCGTCAGCCTCCGAAGCTGAAGGTTGTGGGTTCGACTCCCGCCACGCGCACCACTCCACCACTCGACAAGTTTTCGACGAGTAGTAACCACGGTTTGACGCAAGAACCACGGACTTTTTTGCAGTCGAGGACAAGGTTCGAGCCGAACACTGCGAGAGCGAGAGCCCTCTTCTGTTGACGCAGATTGACGCAGATGCCAGAAAATCTGCGCGAATTTGATTTAATCTGCGGACACAAATGCAGTCATTTGGTGTTTGACTGTCATTTCAGAAAGGGGCAAAAGAAGGCGACCCATGAAAATGAAAAGCTGGATGGTTTGGCTGCTGGTCGTGGCGTTTCTCGCCAGCGTGGGTTTGCTCTTTTTGGCAAACCGCCAGAAAGTCGAGGCGCTTGCTTCCGCCCGCGATTCAAAACAGCAGGCGGCGGATTTGCAGGCGCAATTGGACCAGCTCAAAAGTTCCATCGCCGCCGCGCAGACGGCTGAACTTTCGCGCTTGCGCGCGGACAACATGGATCTGCCGCGCCTGCGGAATCAGGTGACGCTGTTGCAGCGGACGAACCTGCAATTGGAGGCGGCGAACCAGAAGTTAACGCAGCAGTTGAAGGCCGTTCTTTCCACCGCGCAGGATCAGCAGTCGCAATTGGAAAAATTTGTGGTGGAAAAACAGCAGGCGCGCGCGGCGGCGGAAAATCCGCCCGCTCCGCCGGCCCCGGCAGAAACGCAGGCTGAATCCGAGCGCAACCAATGCATCAACAATCTCCGCCAGATTTACGCGGCAAAACAGGAGTGGGCTTTGGAAAACAACAAAACCGACGGCGATATTCCGACCGAGCAAGACTTGGTGCCATATATCTTGGGCGGAGTTTTTCCAGCATGTCCTTCCGGCGGCACTTATACAATCGGCTCAGTCGGCGCGAGTCCGGCTTGCTCGGTTCCCGGCCATGTAATGCCGTAGTGATTTGCGTCATGGCAATTTTCATTCTTGGCTTTCGGAATTTCCCGGCTAGACTCTGCGCTCCATGATTGACACTGACATCGAACTTTTGAAGGGCATCGCCAACCAACTCCGCATTCATTCCATCACCGCGACGACGGCGGCGGGCAGCGGGCATCCGACTTCGTGCTGCTCGGCGGCAGATCTGGTCGCGACATTATTTTTCGGCCAGATGCGTTACGACGCGAAGAATCCCCACTTCCACAACAACGACCGTTTCATTTTGTCGAAGGGCCACGCCGCGCCGCTGCTTTACGCCGCTTGGGCGGAAAACGGTTTCATTCCCGTCGCCGAACTTGCGACGCTCCGGCAGTTCACCAGTGAACTCGAAGGACATCCGACGCCGCGGCTCGCGTTCGTTGATGTCGCGACCGGCTCCCTTGGTCAGGGTTTGGGCGTCGGTGCCGGCATGGCGCTCGCCGCGCGTCTCGACAAATTGGATTACAACACATACGTCCTGCTTGGTGACGGCGAGATCGCTGAAGGTGCCGTTTGGGAGGCAGCGTCGCTCGCGGGCGTTTATAAACTGAATAATTTGATCGCCATCGTTGACGCGAATCGTCTCGGTCAGAGCGAGGCGACGGCGTTCGGCCATCATATTGATGTTTATGCCAAGCGCTTTGCGGCGTTCGGTTGGCGCGTCGAGACGATTGACGGCCACGACATCGAGGAAATTTCCGAAGTGTTGCAAGGCGTCGGCCTAGACGACAAGCCGCTCGTCATCATTGCCAAGACTTACAAGGGCGCGGGTGTTTCATTTTTGCAGGACCAGGACGGCTGGCACGGCAAGCCGTTGAGCAAGGACGAGGCCGCGAAAGCCATCGCTGAATTGCAGCCCAGCGCCAAATCTGGAATCGGCGTTGCCATTCCTTCGCCGAACCCATTGCCCGCGCCGGCCAACGCCGTTCCCGCGAGCTATCCGCCCGTCAATTATAATCTCGGCGACAAAATAGCCACGCGCGAGGCCTACGGCACCGCGCTGGCGCGCCTCGGCGAAACGGATTTGCGCATCGTCGCGGTTGACGGCGACACGAAAAATTCCACGTTCGCGGACAAGTTCTTCAAAAAATTCCCGGAGCGTTCCACCGAATGTTTCATCGCGGAGCAAAACATGGTCGGCGTCGCGACCGGTTTCGGTGCGCGCGGCAAGGTGCCGTTCGCGTCCACGTTCGCCACATTTTTCACGCGTGCTTACGACCAGATCCGCGTTGCGGGAATTTCGCAGGCGAACATCAAGCTCGTCGGCTCGCACGTTGGTGTGAGCATCGGAGAGGACGGCCCGTCGCAGATGGCGCTGGAAGACCTGGCGATGATGCGCGCAGTTGTCGGCAGCACTGTTTTGTATCCGGCCGACGCCGTCGCCACAGAAAAGCTGCTTGAGCAGATGGCTCTGGGCAAAGGTGTTTATTTTCTCCGCACGTCGCGCCCCAAGACGCCGGTCATTTACGGCAATGACGAACAATTCCCCGTTGGCGGCGCGAAGGTTTTGCGCACGGGCGACAAGGTCACGGTTGTCGCGGCGGGCGTCACGCTGTTTGAAGCATTGAAAGCCGCAGATGCCTTGAAAGGCGAAGGCATCAGCATCACCGTCATTGACGCTTACAGCATCAAGCCGCTTGGCAAAAAGGAAATTCTCGCCGCCGCGCAGAAGACAAAAAACACCGTCATCACCGTAGAGGATCATTATTCCGAGGGCGGCCTTGGCGACGCGGTTGCCGGTGAATTGAGCGCGGACGGGATCAAAGTCCACAAACTGGCCGTGGTCGGAATGCCGCATTCCGGCAAGGCGGAAGAATTGCTCGCTAAGTTTGGGATTGACGCCGCCGCGATTGTGAAGAAAGTAAAGTCGCTCGGTTGATATCAGAAACCGCTTGCTGCTGATTGATCGGATGAAAAAAAGATTTGGCATAGCCATTTTGGTGGTTGGCGTGATTGCTTTGCTGGGCTTCTGGATGAGCCCAACCAAAACACCGCCGCCAAGTCCTGCTCCACAGCCGGTCGCCGAAGCGCCCGCGACGATCACTCCCACAAATATTCCGGCCACAAATGTTGTCCCGCCGGCACCCGCACCGACAAACGTCGCCGTCGTGCCTGTGCCAACAAATGCGCCGGTGGTAACCAACAGTCCCGACACCAATCCGCCTCCCGCAACTCCCATCGTGGTTGCCACACCGGAGACAAATTCCATTCCCGTCGCGCCGGTGGTAACCAATGTTCCCGACACCAATCCGCCTCCCGTGGTTGAAACATTCTCCGCTTCACCCACAAATGCGTATTCATGTTCGATGGTGAGGAATCTTTTGACGGACAGCTTCACAAACAACCTGACGGATAATCAGGAATGGTTCTACCGCTTCCGCGCGGGTTACGAGCGGGCCGATTTCGGCAATGCGAAAAACACATGGCTGCTCGGCATCAAACTGTATTACCGCCCGCAGTCGTGGCGCGATGACCTGAAGACCGGCACCAACTTGATCGCGTCGCTGCTCATTCCCGACAGCTTCGCCGTGGTTGAACACGCGGCCATCGAATCCCTTTCTGACAGCGGCAATCCGACGACGGAAGACGGCGTCCGGGTCGGTGTTGGATTTTTCTGGCCGTGGCTGAACTGTTGTTCCAAGGCGCCGGATGATTGCCCGGACGGCAACCTCCGGTTCTCACTCGGCCCCACCGTGAACGGCGGCGTTGAGGAAAGCACCACAGGCTCGGACATGGACTTGAACTGGTTCGGCTACGGCGGCATGCGGCTGGCGGCAAGCCCGGATGCCTTCGTGGAATATGCGGCGGGCGAGAACGGCGGATTGACCGGGCTGCACCAGCAGGTCGTCGGTGAATTCCCCATTTACAGGAAAGCCCGGAGCGATTTCCGCTACGTCGTGCGCGGGCTCTGGAACACTTCGGCGACCCAGAACAGGGACATCTACGAGGTGGCGGTCATGGTGGAGTTTCCGTTTGAGGCGATTGAGCATCCTTCAAACTTCCGCGACCTGATTCCCTTCATCAAATAGCGCGAACAATTCCTACCCGGCGTTGGACGACCGGCGCAGGGCCTTCTTCTGGCTGTGAAGCGATTTGTCGGCGAGCATCCTGTCCTTCGCGCGGCGCGAACGCTTGCGTTTCTGGCGGCGGATTTTTTCGATCTCGGCGCGGCGCGCAGCCACGAAACCGTTCTTACGTTCCTCTATCTTGTCCAGCAGCAGGCGGCGGGAGATGTAACGGTTCAAACCCTGCTGGCGCGTCTCCTGGCATTTCACCGACACGCCGGTGGGACGGTGAACGAGCATCACGCAGGTGGAAACCTTGTTCACGTTCTGCCCGCCGTGGCCGCCGGAGCGGACGAAACTTTCCTCGATGTCCGTCTCGCGCACGCCGAGCGCGGCCATGCGCGCGGCGAGCTGGTTTTCTTTCATGCGTCCCAAACTACCATGTTGCACCGGCATTGCAACCTTGCGTCCGCTTTCATCCGCCGCTGAAAATCATGGACCCGATCATCGCCGGCTTCAACACCGGCACGCACCTCTGGGGGAAATTTCTGAAGGACTGCCGCGAGACGGATTGGCAACGGAGCGCGCCCGTCCCCGGGCGCAGCAATAAACTTACGACCAAAGTCTTTCGAAAATACCAAACCGATTGTAGTTTGAACATCGCTGCGCCCGCGGACGGGCGCGCTCCGCCTGATTTCCCGCTTGTCAACACCCGTCAAGTCGTGAATATGTTTTGCCGTGAATCCCAAACCCCGGCCAAGTCCGCCGCGCAATCCCGGCCTGCGAGATTTGGTGCGGGGCAAACGCCAGTGGTCGCACGCCCTCACGCAGGAGGACGTTGAATGCGGTTTTCGAGGCTGGCGCGAACGCGGTTATCTGCCGCATCGCGACGCGCCGGGCCTTGTGCAATTTGTCACCTTCCGCCTCGCCGATGCCTTCCCCGAAGAACTTCGTTCAGAATGGGAGTCACTGTTGAAAATTGAAAACGACCGCCAACGGCGGATTGAGTTGGAGGCTTACTTGGATAAGGGACGAGGCGCTTGTCAACTTCAGCAGCCAGCGATTGCCAGGCTCGTCGAAGATTCATTGCGTTTCCGGCATGGACAAGATTATGAACTGCGGGCATGGGTGGTCATGCCCAACCACGTTCATCTGATCTTCAAAGTTTTCAACGTGCCGATGTCGCAGTTGGTGGATGCGTGGAAAGGATTCACCGCCAAGCAGGCGAACCGGGTCTTGGGGCGGCGGGGTAAATTCTGGCAGGACGGCTATTGGGACACCTTCATGCGGGACGCGGAACACGAGCGGCGAACGCAAAATTACATCGAAGCCAATCCGGTGCAGGCGGGTTTGGCGGCTGCGCGCAAGGAATGGCCGTGGGGCAGCGCGCGTTTTCGGGACGATTACGAACGGCTCTGTTTGGCCGACTGACGGAGCGCGCCCGTCCCGGGCGCAGCCACCGGCTTACGACCGATGACTCCCGAAAATTTTGAGCCGATTGCAATTTGAATATTGCTGCGCCCGGGGACGGGCGCACTCCGGCTTCAACACCGGCACGCACGTCTGGGGGAAATTCCTGAAGGACTACCGCGAAACGGATTGGTAACGGAGCGCGTCCGTCCCCGGACGCAGCAACGAACTTACGACCGATGGCTTCCGACAATTCCAAACCGCTTGCGAATTGAACATTGCAGCGCCCGGGGACGGGCGCGCTCCGGCTTCAACACGGGCACGCACGTCTGGGGAAAGTTCCTGAAAGACTGCCGCGAGACGGATTGGTGATGGCGAAAATTAAATCCGGTTCAACGGGAAATGTCGGTCAATGAATTTGTAATCGCGGTCGTTCTCCAGAAAATTTACGCCGTGCTGGATCACCGTGGACGCAATCAGGCAGTCAATGGAATTGCGGATGGTGATGCCGTCGCGCCGGAGTTCGCGATAAATTGTCGCACCCAATTCGAAGGTGGAGCGGTCGTCTTCAAGATAAATCAGGTTTTCAAACTGCCGCTTGACGGTGGCCAGTTGCTTTTCGTCGCGGATGCCCTGTAAAACTTCCGCCAGCACAAAACCGCAGTAACAAATCTCGTCGCCGCTTTGAAAACATTCCTCCAGCCGGGCGACTTGAACCGTTTCCCGACCGGCGAAAAAATCAATGCAGACCGTGGAGTCAACCAGCACTCTCATGGGAAGCGGCTGCGCCGCATTTTATTGAGGTCACCCGTCCAGTTGATTTTTCCCTTGAGCGCAAGGAAGCCCATTTGTTCTTTGCGACGCACGAGTTCCTCCAATGCGTGATGCACGAGGGCGCGGCGGGTCTTCAAGCCGGTGGCCTTCAAGCCCTGCCGCACGAGCGTTTCATCCATGACGATGTTGGTTCGTTTCATTTGATACACACATTACACCTGATTGATGTGTATTCAAGTTTATTGTCGGGTTGAAAATTGTTCGCGGACGGCGCGGCGCGCATCGTGGATCCGATCATCACCGGCTTCAACACGGGCTCGCACGTCTGGGGGAAATTTCTGAAGGACTACCGCGAAACGGATTGGTAACGGAGCGCGTCCGTCCCCGGACGCAGCAACGAACTGACGACCGATGGCTTCCGACAATTCCAAACCGCTTGCAGGTTGAACATTGCTGCGCCCGGGGACGGGCGCGCTCCGGCTTCAACACCGGCACGCACGTCTGGGGAAAATTCCTGAAGGACTACCGCGAGACGGATTGGTGAGGCGAAGTTCCGGCGAAGGGAAAATCAAAGATTTTCCACCAACTCTTCCGGCGTCACGTTCGCCTGACGTAAGACACCGCGCAACGTGCCTTGATCCACTTCGCGGTGCATCGGGACAACGCACACATCACTGCCGCGCCGCATGACGAGGTGACTGCCTTTCTGCCGTTGTCGGACGAATCCAAGGCGTTCGAGTGCCTTGGCTGCTTTTGCACCGGACACACAGGGGAGTTTAGGCATGTTCCAGCTCGAAGGTGGTGAGGATGGCGCCCGCGCGGTCGGGCAAATCTTTTTCTTCGAGGAAGAGCGCGGTGGCTTCCTTGAGATTTTTCAACGCCTCCTCGACGGTTTTGCCCTGGGTGGTCGTGCCGGTTTCGGGATTGTAAGCCACCAGCCAGCGTTTGGTTTCGCCGGGATAAATGATGGCCGTGAGCGTCTTCATGCGGACACATTAAACCAAGCCATGACCATTGGCAAATCGGGAAAAAGGGCTTGCTCCGCCGGCATCAACACCGGCACGCACGTCTGGGGGAAATTTCTGAAGGACTACCGCGAGACGGATTGGTAAAAAATCTTAAACCAATTCTGCTTCCAGCCTCTCCAACGCATTCCGCCGAAATTCCAAGTTAGGAACGGGAGCTTCCCTCCGTTTTGGAAACTCATCGTATGTTTGACCATCCAGCTCTCGGCCAGCCTCGGATTTTCTGACGCCGCCCCATTGCTTAAAAAAGAATGCAACCTTTGCCTGACAGCATTGTGTATGAATGTCTCGCACCCAGCGAATATCCATTGGCCGCGCGCCCGATCCGCTTTCGCCACCGACAATTACCCAATTGATGCCGTCCAAGTTAATCGGCCCAAGATTTTCCAAAAGCGGTTCAACTGAAAGAAACCGGACTTGCGCTGGCGACTTGCGGAGTAAATCAATCCGTGGAATTCCATGTTTCTGATTTTCCACACTCACGCCCCACCAGATGTGCTGCTGTTTCGCCGCAAAACTCAATTTTCCTTTCAGTAGTTTTTGAAGACGATCCGCGCGCTTGGTCAGCACCTGATAAGTGTGCCAGTTTGCTGCGGTCATCACTCGCGCCACCGACACGATGTAATCATCCGAAACTTTTTCGTGGAAAAGATCACTCATGGAATTCACAAAAATCATCCGTGAAGTTCCCCAGCGTAGCGGGTCTCCGAGTTTTTCAGGGACGACGCGCAAATCAAAGCCCCTCTCAAACGGATGACCGGGCACACCGCGCCAGCGCTCCGCAAAAGTTTCGGCGTAGCAATGCAAGCAGCCCGGACTGATTTTCGTGCAGCCACGAACCGGATTCCAAGTTGCATCTGTCCATTCGATTTTTGAATTGGCGCTCATTTATTTGAAACAATCATACCGTAACCTCACGGACAAAGGCTGTCCAACCGATATAGACCTCAAAGCTGAAGATGTCTCTGGCCTTTTTCATCGATTCGCAGAACTTTGAGCCAAAAATCTTCGCCGCGCGGATGTCGGCTGAACAAAGTGAACCGATACAAAGGATTATTTTCCGGCACGGACACGTGACGGGTATTTCGAAACCCTTCCTTTTCAAGCTTCTTGCAAAAGCCGTCAACCGCGAGTCGTCCAAATTCGCTGGCATCTTTTTCATTCCAAGCGTGCCAGCTTTGATCGCCAAGAAAATTATCCAGTGCATTTTGCCCGTCTTTGGAGCGACGGTATTGCGGCGTATTCCAAACAATGCCGAGCCGGTGCTGGATGGTCACGAGTAAATCAATTTTTGGATTATCAGCCAGCTTTTTCATCGCTGACAATGGGACTTGTGAAATGCCGGTCGGGTCAACAAATGCGACGACCAAAGTGGCGGAGTCAAATTTCTTGAGCCGGCTAGTCTCCACCATATCAATCCAATTATCGGAGATAACTTTTACTCGTTTGGCCTTTTGATGCTTAGCCACGCGTTGTTTTAAGGAATCTGCCAATTCAGGGTTTTCTTCGATGAATATAAACTCCGAAAAATCTTGTTCAAGAGCCACAAGCGGCGACCCGAAAAACTCCTCGCCAGTTTCTTCGATTTTACAAATTCCCGGACCAGCCATCACATCCAAATAAACCAATCTGAACTTACTGCGCATCGAAACAGTGGTGATACCGCAGTAATTTCGCAGAAAGTGATGTTTGCGTTTCGCCCAGTCATGGCTGTTGCGAGCCAACAAACCATCGTTCGCTTTCAGATAGGGAATGTTATCCATAATCTACCTATATTGTTCACATCTGGACTTTAGCTTTATCAGTTTCACCATACCTTTGCTCCTTTCAAAAAAATTGTCCAGCCAAAGGCGGCGCTGCCGGTCTCACCCCGCCACGGTCACGCTGACGATGTCGCTGGGCTGGCCGATTTCCTTGTCCTGCATCACGCCGATGGCCTGATATTCGCGCACCTCGGCGGTGCCGGGCACGGCCACCGGCGTGAGGTCGTCGTAAGGCGATTTGGTCACGCGCGCCAGCAGCCGCCATGTCGGGTCGCCGGGGTGGCGCACGTAAAGGTTCACGTCCGACACGCCGCGTTTCTTGAACTTGAGCCGCACATGGCCGCCAACCACGCTCGCCGCCAGTTCCGGCTTATAAACGTCGGGGTTCACCGTGGGTTCGGTGGCGGAGATTTGCAGGTCGGCGCTGATGGCGGGGGTCATGCCGGGCGCGGTTCTCCATCGGGCGATCTCGGCGCGCAAGCCGGCCACGCTGATGCGGGCCTGCGTCTTTTTGGCGGCGGTGGCGGCCAGCCATTCCGCCTTTTTCTGCGAGACGTTTTGGATGGCGGCGATGTGCGCGTCAATCCACGCGTCCACCGTCGCCGCCCGCTCCGGCGTGATCTCGAGTTCGGCGACGTGCTTGGGATATTCGGTCTTGAGACCCGTGAGCCAGGTGAGTCGCTTCGCGTCTTTTTTGGGCATGAAGTCAGCCATAAATGGTCTTTGGTTTTGGAACCATGTCTACACCCCGCCAAATAATCGGGCAAGCCCTGTTTTTTGGCCGTCAAGACGGTGAATTTTCATAAGTCGTTTAAGATTAGAGATAAAATACCAAGCGATGGGCAAGAAATGTAAGACGAAAGCCAATAAAGTGTCAGGCCAATTCACGGTAGGTCGCGACCAATTTTGAATAGGCCGAGGGTAATTTACAATTGGTCGCGGGTAATTCCTAATAGGTCGAAGCCCAAAGTGAATTGGCCGAAGCCAATTTTGAATTATCCTAGGCCTTTTTAAAATAAGCTACGACCAATTCAGATGCGGTCACGACCAATCCTGAAGCGGTCGCGGATAATTTGGATTAGGCCGGGGGTAATTTCAAATTGGCCGGGGATTATTTGGAATTATCCTTGGGATTATGCGGTCTACTTTCTGGGTAGGGCGCGTCACTCCGTGCGCGCCGTCCGTTGCCAATCCACGCGTTCGGCGGGCAGCGGACTGCCCGCCCTACCAGCTTTCCCTCATAAGTTTGTCAAAGGCATAATCCTGCATCAGCCCGGTAATTTTTCCATCCGTGTGGTTCCGTTACAATATATGCAGATTCAAAATGCCGGACGGATTCATTCCACCTTTAGAATCTTCGCCGCCTGTTTCGTGCCGCCGAAGGTGAGTTGCGGCTGGTCGCCGGATTTTTTGCCGATGAGCTGTTCGCCGAGCGGGGATTGCGGGGTGATGACGAGAATTTCCTTTTTGTCGTGCAACACTTCGGTGCCGCCGGCGCGCGGGCCGATGAAGTAAATGGTGTTTTCGCCGCCGTGCTCCAGTTCCACCAGCGCGCCGAGGTCAATGGCTTCGCCCGCGCCGAATGTTTTCACGGGCAGCTTTTGAAACTCGGCGATGGCGGCCTCGAGTTCCGCCGCCTGCTTGGACTGGCCGCGGGCGAGGTAGGAGGCTTCCAGGCCGCGCGTGTCGTATTTGCTCTCGGCCTTGCTGGATTCATGCGTGGCCTCGGCGCGGGAGAATTGCGCGGCGCGGAAATAAACCTCCAGCTCGTCCGTGAGCCGGGCGACGATTTTTTTGATGATGGCGCGTTTGTTCATTTGCAGGGGCAAAATAGAGTCTCCGGCGCGCGGCGCAAGGATTGAACTTGTGTTGTGAACGTCTGCCTTTACTTTCAGGCGCGTCGCCCGCCTTTTTCTTGGAATGGCGGCACGCCAAAAAAAAGTAATTGTCATGGCCTCATCCAACTTTTCATCCGGCGCGGGGGCCGGGGAAAAACTGTCGCCGGGCGACCGCGTGGGCGGCGGGCTTTTTCTGCTGAAGCGCCTGCTTGGTCGTGGCGAAATCTCCGAGGTGTGGCTGGCGCAGGACATTAAGAATTCGCGGCAGGTGGCGTTGAAGTTTTTGCCGGTTGCGCTGTTGTCGGACGCGAATGTGGTCGAACGGCTCAAGCAGGACGCGCAACGGCACCGGCTGCTGGTGCATCCGAACATCGCCGCGACTTACGAGTTCATGCGCGACCATTCCTCGGCGGCGGTCGTGGTGGAATATGTGGAGGGCTGGTCGCTGGCGACGTTGAAGGTGGACAAGCTTTGCCGCTGTTATCATGTCGGGGAAATCGAGCGGTGGATTCATCAGCTTTGCGCGGCGCTGGATTTTGCGCATGACGAATTCGGCATCGTCCACAGCGATTTGAAGCCGGCGAACCTGCTCATCAACGGGCAGGAAGAACTCAAGGTCACGGATTTCGCGCTCGCGCAGACGGTGCGCGCTGAAAGTTCGCGGCGCGGCCTGGTGAAGGGCCTTTACAGCGGGCTTGGTTTTTTAAGCCCGCAACAAGTCATGGGCGCGGAGCCGTCGAAGGCCGATGACATTTATTCCCTGGGCGCGACGATTTTTGACCTGCTCACGGGAACGCCGCCGTTTTACAAGGGAGAAGTTTTTGCGCAGATTTGCAGCCTGAAGCCGCCGAGCATGACCGAACGGGTCAAGGAATTGGAAATTCAGGACGACCCGGTTTCGCCGGTCTGGGAAGATGTTGTGGCGCGGTGCCTCGCAAAAAATCCGGCCGACCGACCGCAAAGCGCGAAGGAGGTTTTGCAATTGCTCGAACGGAAGGAGTTGCCGAAGCCGGTCGAACCGCAAATCAAGGCCGATGCGGTGGCGGAGATTGCCGCCAAATCGTCTGGAGCTGCTGAGGCGGTGGCGGTCAATGAAATTGAAGCTAAAACGGATAATGCGGCAGAGGCAAAATCTGCGCCTGAATTTGCGCCGGTTCCTCCCAATAAAAGCATGGTGCTGGTGGTTGCGGCAGCACTCGCAATTATAGTTCTGGCTGCGGGGCTTTTTACTTCCTTGGTTCGGATGCACGGGGCATCTGGCAAAAAAGCTTCCTCCGTGGTTATAAAAGCGGGTCCGCCCGGCTCGCGTGATAATAGTTTTGATCCGGGAACCGGCGCGAACGGTGAAGTCCGTTGCGTCGCCGTCCAGCCGGACGGGAATGTTTTAATCGGCGGGAAGTTCACGACTTTTAATGGCAAGCCCATCCAAAGGATTGTCCGGCTGAATGCGGACGGGAGCGTGGACGGGAATTTTGGGCCGAATCTGTCGGGCACGGTTCATGCGATAGCCTTGCAGGCCGACGGCAAAATTCTGGTCGGTGGCGACGGCATGCAACCGGGACACGGCGCGCGCCGGGTCATGCGGTTGAATGCCGACGGCAGTGTGGACAACAACTTCAAGTTGGCGGTGAATTATAACGGTGAAGTTCGCGCCATTCAGATTCAGCCGGATGGCAAAATTCTGGTCAGCGGGAGCTTTACACGCGTTCGCAATCAAAACCAAAACCGGATTGTGCGGCTGAATGCGGATGGCACTTTGGACGGATCGTTCAAAATCGGCGGCGGAGCGACAGGCATCGTTTCCGGCCTGGCACTTCAGCCAGACGGAAAGATTCTGGCCGTCGGCAAAATCACCAGCTTCGACAACCGGCCTTTTGGCGGCCTCGTCCGTTTGATGCCCGATGGCAGCGTGGATGAGAGTTTCAAATGCGGCGCGGGTGACAGGGCGGAAGTCTATGCGGTGAACGTCCTGGCCGACGGGAAAATTTTAATCGGCGGAAATTTTACGAGCTTCAACGGCGTGGCTGTGAACCGGATCGCGCGGTTGAATCCCGATGGAACCGTTGACACCAGTTTTAATCCCGGTGCCGGGCCGGACGATGACATTATCGGCTTTGCCGTGCAGCCTGACGGAAAGATTGTGATTGGTGGAGACTTCACGCACGTTCAAGGAGGTCCGCGCAACCGCATCGCGCGTTTGGAAGCGGATGGTTCGCTGGACAAAAGCTTTGTCCCTGAAACCGGAGCGGACAATGCCGTCTGGCGCATCGCATTGCAGGCTGATGGGAAAGTTCTGATCGTCGGCGCTTTTAAGAATTTTGACAGTAAATCCTGCGGTGGAGTGGCGCGTCTGCAAAACTAGATTGGCCGCTGCTTTAAAGTTCCGCCTCAAATATATTTGCCGATAATCGGCTTCAATTCTGCGATGGTTTTCTTGGGCCAGAATTCCTTGCCGGTCATGATGGCGTTCTTGAGCGCGGAATGACAGGGCCATGCGGGTTCTACGGGAATCCTGGCGATGGTCTGCACGACGATTTTTTTCGCGGTGTCGGCGTTGCGATGCAGGTTGGCGATGATGATTTCGAGCGTGACGTGTTCCTCGTCGGTTTTCCAGCAATCGTAGTCGGTGACCATTGCCATGGTCGCGTAGGCGATCTCGGCCTCGCGCGCGCATTTGGCCTCGCCGAGGTTCGTCATGCCGATCACGTCGTAACCGGCGCGGTGGTTTGCCAGCGATTCTGCGCGGGTGCTGAACGCGG
>CAYPTV010000010.1:0-18714 GCA_964413505.1 uncultured Bifidobacteriaceae bacterium
TCCGCTCGTCGCCCTTGCCGAAAAGGAACAAATCCGATTCGCCCAGCGTCGGCAGAAATGAAAAAGCGTCGCGCGTGCGGCGTGTTTTTCCGTCGTGGGTTGTGACGACGAGGTCGTAGGCATAAACTTTCTTTGCGGCCTTCGTGACGCCTTCAAAAACATCCGTGTTGGAAATGCGCTTCAGCTCGAACTTCGGCTTGTCCTTTTCATGGACGGGCTGGATTTCAACCTTGGCGGCGTCCGGAAGCAGCGCGCGGGCGACGATCCCCGAACCGTCGCCGAGCGGCTGCATTCCGAGCAGGGAGTGCGGCGACTGATGGGTCAGTTCGACAAGGCTCCTTAATTCAGCAGGCGTGAGAATCATGGCGGACGAAATTTAGCATAAGAACGCGGCAAGGGAAACGTTGTTTGACGAAATGGAACGATTGCAACGTCACGGCGTGGAAAGAATCCGTTCAATTTGCCAGGCGTGCGCCGCCATGTCGCCGTCAGTCCAGACGACGAAATCGGCGCGGGCGATTTTCTGGTCCACGGGCATCTGCGCGGCGATGCGCTGCCTGATCTGCGTTGCCGTCCAGCCGCGTTCAGAAAGCCTTTTTTGCTGGTTCGCGGCGGAACAGGCGACGCAGATGATCTTGTCGAATTCAGATTCAGCCCTGGTTTCAAAGAGGAGCGGAATGACAACGACGGCCAGTTTGCAGTTCTCCCTGCGCCAGCGTTCGATTTGCGCGAGCCAGCGTTCGCGAATGCGCGGGTGGAGAATGGCCTCGATTTTTTTGCGCGCGCCGGCGTCGGCAAAAATGATGCGGGCGAGTTCGCGGCGTTCCAAAGCGCCTGCGGATGAAATGATTCCGGGGCCGAATTCTTTTTTTATTTCCGCGAGCGCGGGCTGGCCGGGTTCGACTAGCTGGCGGGCCAGGTCGTCGGTGTCCACGACCTGCGCGCCGGCGTCTCGGAGAATTGCTGCAGCGGTGGATTTGCCCATGCCCACGCCGCCGGTCAGACCTAGGATTTTCATCGGCGGACGGGGCGTCACGGCCCGATGAGCGCGCGGTAGAAGCGGTCGTGATAATTTGTCGAGGCCGAATCGGTGAACGTGAAGGGCGGCGTGCTGGTGTAGACGTTGACCCAGTTCACAAGGTTGGTGGAGGCCTGGATGATGACGCTTGACGACGTCGGGCTTGAAACCGTCAGGTGGAATGCGCCGCCTGAGGCCACAGAAATGCCGGACACCTGGGGCGGCGACAGGCTGCTGACAATGTTGGCTGATACGGAAGCAGAATTGTTGTCCGGGTCGGCATCGGGCGTGTCCGCCTGGACGACGGCTGAATTGATGATGGTTCCGACAGTGCCAGAACGCATGGTGAGCGAGAGTTGCGCGCCCGTGTTGGTGGCAAGCGTGCCGATGGTCCAGATGAGCTGTGTCCCGATGTGGCTGACTGAACCAAGCGTCGTGTTGGTGGAAACAAGCGTGACGCCGGAAGGCAGGTCATCCTGCACCAGCACATTGCTGGAAGTGGAAGGACCGTAGTTGGTCACGCCGATGGTGTAAATGACGTTGCCGTTGACCAAGACGTTGGTGGCCGAAACGGCCATCGAAAGAGCATTGTCAGCCCAAGAACCGAGGGGGCTGCCGGTGGTGAGCGTGACGAACCATCCGTTGGAAATCAGCCCGTGATCCGACGGCGTGTCGTCCTGCACAAAGAGCGACCATGTGCCATTGGGATTTCCGCCGCCCAAAGCCGCCAGGGTGGAACCGTAGGGCGGGGCCGGCGCGGAAATCGGGACTGGGAAATTTCCAGCGGTGCTGACCAGGGCATTGACCAAATTCATTCCGTTGGGAGTTCCAAGGCCGGTGCAAAGGTCGTAACCGTTGGTTGCATAAAATAAATTCGGGCTTTGGCTCCAGGTATTGTTGCCGGTCGTGATGTCGCGAAAACAATTCGTGTAATTCGCGGTCTTGGCGATGGCATAGAGCGCGGGGTTGATAAATCCGACCGGCGGATGGCCAGTGCCCAATCCCTGTTGGTTGACCAGCGCGATGAAACCCGCCCACAGCGGGGCTGCGCAACTTGTGCCTATATCAAGATATTCAACCCCTCCATCAGCAATGGTCAGTATGTCGTCGGCGGTCAAAGCCACGTCGGGCGTGTTGCGAAATGTGGTGGATCCCTGGCAGGCAGTCATGTTGATGCCGGTCTGCCAGCTTGGTATCGAATAAAAACTGCTGATGCCGCCGCTGCTTCCCAATCCGTCATAGAAGGGAGCATACCGAACATCCCAGTTCCAAACCGTCTCCGAAGCATAGGAAGCACCAGCACCGTTCATCGTCAGGGTCGTTCCGCCAACCTGTGTGATGTTTGGACTGTCGGACGGGGCGTTGAATGTGTTGGGATTGTCAACGCCATTTATCGAATTGGCACCGGAAGTAAAAGCATCCACGTCACCGGACGCATTAAAGAATGTCTGTCCTTGCAATGCCATCTGCTGAAAAATCTGCTCGGTCGTCCCGCTGGGGCCGCCGGACCAGCCCCAAGAACAACCGATCTGCTTCGCGGAATTATCGGTTGCGATGCGGTTCAAAACATCGTTTTGCAGAAAATTATTCGGGTTGCCTTCGTAAAGAATGATTTGAGACAGGGCGGGTGCCATTGAAACCGCCATTTCAATGTCCAAAGAGACTTCGACTTCATTGCCACCGAAGTTTCCCGTCGGCACACCGCTGAATCCATCCAGCAAGACATTTTGCAAAGGAATGTTCGTGCGGCCCGTGAGCGATTCATATTCAGCGATGTCACTTCCTAGATAGCCGTCGAACTCCACAAGGGCAATCGTCTGACCGGAACCGTTAAGCGACGTGCCGGGAACATAGGCATTTATAAAGTCGTTACCCATGTAAAGACCGAAGGGGCCCGAACCTGTCAGCGCTTTTGGCGCGGTGCTGGCAAGCTTGGCGACGACTTGCGGGTGGGGCCGACCATAATCAGTCAAGCCGCTGATGTCCTGAACCGGCAATGTCGAAGAAATGGACGGCTCAACATCGGGCGCGTAAAAATCCCGGTTTTGGGTCGGGTGACGATAAGTCCGCATGGTGACGTGAAACGCCTTTTCGATGTCCGATACTTTTCCGCTCACGTCCAAGAGGACGCGGTTGCCGTGCGTCTTGGTGACCGTCAACCCGTTTGTGCGGGCGAAATCCAGCACCTTCTGGTAATCCTGCTCCGTAGGGCCAAACTGCGCCGTGAATTCATCGGGCTTCAGATAATGATGGTAATTGGGACTGGCAGGATCATAAATCTGGTTGAGCAGATTTGTCAGCACGTCCGTGTTTCTCAATGGAAGCCCGATGGCCAGCGAGAGGTTTGTGCCGGCTGAGAGCCGGCCTTTGGGCTGCAACTGCGACAGCACCGCCGGCACATGGCCGCGCAAGGTCTTCATGCCCGCGTCCGCCGCGAAGACCGCCGGCGCCGACGACACGATCAGCCCCAGGACGACCGTCAACAAACTTTTCCTCATTAAATTGGGCATAAAACTAATCATTTTCATAACGGTCAAGGAAAGTTTGGCACGGGCGGATACGCCGTGGGTTTGTTGGTGCCTGAAACAATCGGCGTAAATTGCGGCAGCGAATTTGTGGCCGCATCGTCAAATGTGATGGTGATGGGTCCGACAGCGTTCGGGCCACCGGCGTCGCCCATGATCAGCGTGTCCTGCTGGTCCGGTGCCACCACCAGCGCGTCAACGGATGAGACCGCCGTGTGGTAAAAGTTGGTCAAGGTGACGGTGGCCTTGATGACCTGCCCGCCCACGCCGCTGACATTGATGGTTGACGGATAAGGCATGGCGGTGGTGTCCGCATTGATGATGATGACGTTGGTGTTGTAAAACGTGCGGGACACGGTGCCCAATGTGTAGGTGAACACCGCCGTGCCGATGTTTGCGGCGCCGTTGTAGAGATTGAAGGTCGCGGCAATCTGCTGGCCGTTGGTGCCGCTGGCCGTGAAGCTGAACGCCTGCGAAGCGGGACGTCCGCCGACAACCAGCGAACCAGGATTCATCGTTCCCACCGGCGACGGCGACGTGACACCGTTGGTGGCGAGCAGCGTGGCGCTGAAGCCGGCGATGTTGGTCCCGGCCTCGGCGCGGAACGCAAAGAGCACCGTAACATTTTCGCCAGGATCAATGATGCCATTGGGCGGGGAAAAGCCTTCATGAGTCAACACCGAGCCATCCGGGACAACCAGGCTGCCGGTGGTGTCGTGAATGGTGAGCGTGGCGGCGCTTGGCGGGACAAGAGTGCCGTTGGTCGGGCTGGACAATTGCAGCAGGACGGTTTTGTCCGGCTGGACGGCGGTGTTGGCGATCACCGTCACCTGGAACGACTGGCTCGTCTGGCCGTTGGTGAAGACAAACGTGCCGTTCGTCGCGATGTAATCCGTGCCGGCAACAGCGGTGCCGTCCACCGTGGTGAAGTTGACCGACGAATTGGTGTTGATGTTGTCCGTCCGCACAATCGTGATGGTCGCCGCAACACCGGTCTTCAAAACGGTGTAGGTCGGGCTGGAGAAGCTCAAGCCGGAGTTGTTGTCAACAATCGTGACGACCTGGTTGCTCGGGAAAAAGATTTTGCCCGGCGCGGACGCATTCGTCAGGCTCACGGTAAAGGTGCGGGTTCCGGTGATCAGGTTGTTGTTGACGATGGGCACGGTGAAGGTGTTGGTCACGATGCCGTTTGTGAACAGCAGCGTGCCGCTGGTGTTGGTGTAATCCTGCCCGGCCAGCGCCGTGCCGTCGGAGGTGAAGTAATTCACGGACAACGGGGCATTGGTGCCCGTCGCTTCAAGAGCCGGATTGGAGCAGACGACGGTGATGACGGCCGCACCGGCGTTTTTGAAGACACTGATCGCGGCATTGGTGAAGCTCAACCCCGCATTGGCCGGCTGGATCACGACCAGCGTGTTGCTCGGCGCCACCAGCTGCACGCCGGCGGTGGCGTTGGTGAGAACCATGCCGAACGTCACGTTGGTCACGCCATTTTGGTTGAACAGCGGGACGGAAACCTGCTTGAGAACCTCGCCGCTGGCGAAGGAGAGCGTGCCGGCGGTGGCCTGGTAATTGATCCCGGCCACGGCGGAGCCGTTGGTCGTGGCGTAGTTCACCTGGAAGGTGTTCGTCGGATTGCCGATCCTTTGGACAAACACTGAGCCGATGCCGTTGGTTTCGCTGACGTAATTGGTGCCGTTGACGAAGGCGACGCCGACGTTGTCGTCCAAAATTGACACGGTGGTGGTGGTCGGGTTCGCAAGCGCGGCACCGCCGCCGGGGTTGGACAGAAAGACGGAGAAATTGACCGTGCCGAGCACCAGGCTGTTTTGAACGAGCGGAACGACGATGGCGTTGCTTGTGTCACCATCGGCAAAACTCACCGTGCCGCTGCTGGTGACGTAGCTGACGCCGGGCAGCGCCGTGCCGGACACGGTTTGATAATTGACCGAGACATTACCGGACGAGCCGCCGGTGCGGAGAACCGGGAGAACGGCGCTGGTGCCTGCTTCGCTTACAACATAATTGGTGGCTGAGAAAGCCAGCAAGCCGGGCGCATAGACGGTGTCAATGATGGTGAGCGTCGCATTCGACGGGCTGTATATGGCCGTGCCTGCCGCATTGGTCAACTGCATGGTCACCGTCGTGCTGCCTTCAGGAATCGAGTTGTTGATGATGGGTATCTGAACTTGTTTGTCCGTGTCGCCGGGATTGAACGTGACGACAACGTTGGTCGGATAATAATCCGTGCCGATCACCGCCGTGCCATTGGTGGTCGTTGAAAAGTCCACGGTGCAGGTGCCGCTGATGGTGCCCTGCCGGAGGATGTCAATGATCGCGACTCCGTTCACGGTGTCCTTGGGCACCGAATAAATGATGGATGAAAAGTTCACTGCACTGTCAACGTTGATGATTGTCAGCAAAGCGGTGGCCTGATTGCCGAGCCCCGATGGCGGCGTCGGATTTGAAAGCGCCAGATTGACCGTCAGGTTCGGCGTGATGACCTGGTCGTCCATCACGGGAACAAGAATTGTTTTCAAAACCTCGCCCACCGGGAAATCCAGATTGGTCGAGATGCCGATGTAATTCACGCCATTGACGGCGGTGCCGCTGCCGGTCGCAAAATTGACAAAGACATCGCCCGAGCCGTCCGCATTTGTCCCGCTGGTGCCACCGGTGCGAAGGACGTTGATGACCGCATAGGCGCCGTTTTCATCAACCTGATAATTGGCCGAGCTGAATGTGAACGCGCCGGAACCGGTGATCGAGCCGCCGTAAATCCGGGCGATGTGGGCATGAGGCTGGTCGTCATATTGCGTGAAGCCGCCGCCGATGACAAACATCCCGTCCGCAGGCTGGATGACCAGCGCGTCAATGTCGCTGTTCGCGCCGTCGCCAAAATTGATGGTCGGATCCACCGCGCCGGTCGGCAGCAGGCGGGTGATGCTGTTGCGGGTGACTCCGTTGGCCTGCGTGAAATCACCGGCCAAAACGATCCGGTTATCGGACTGCACTGCGATGGCGTTCACGGTGCCATTGGCTCCCAAGCCGACGGCACTGACAAAATTGGTGTCAAGCGAACCGTCCGGGTTGAGCCGCGCGACGTGGTTGACCGGAACGCCGTTGACGCCCGTGAAATCCCCGCCGATGAGCACGCGTCCGTCCGCCTGGATTGCGATGGCGCGGATGGCATTGTTAGCCCCGATGTTCGCGCTGAAGTTCGTGTCCAGCGAGCCGTCCCCATTCAACCGAGCGAGGTTGCCTACGACGATGCCGTTGAAGTTGGTGATGGCGCCGCCGATCAGAACCTGCCCCGCGTTGGCGACGGAATTGGTCGGATACGCGGCCACGGCATAGACCGTGCCGTTGGCACCCAAGCCGGTGGCAAACGACGTGTCCACCGAACCGTCGTCGTTCAGCCGCGCGATGCCGGGGCTGGAGAGTCCGTTGATGGTGCTGAACGCCCCGCCGACATAAATTTCGCGCGACCCGTTTATAAAGGTCTCGGCCAGCGCGAAAACGGTGTTGTCCGCGCCGGAGCCGGTGTTGAAGCTCGTGTCCAGAGAACCATCCGTCATCAAACGGGCGACGCGGTGGCGGATGACGCCGTCAATGTTTGCAAATGCGCCGCCGACGACGATGCGGTCGTCCGTCTGGCTGACCAATGCATTCACGGATGCGTCCGCACCGGCCTGTCCGTCCATGAAGTCAATGTCAAGCGTGCCGTCGGTGTTCAAGCGGGCAACCCGGTTCATGTCCGAGCCGTTGGCCACCGTGAAATTCCCGCCGGCGACAATCTGGCCGTCGGACTGGAGCGCGAGGGCAAAGACGCTGTCGTTGAATCCAGCAGACGCACTGAACGCCGCGTCCGGGGAGCCGGACGGTTGGGTGAAGGTTTGTGCATCCAAAATTTGGACCGGCACATTTGTCGGCGAACCCAGCGACGCGCCCACGCTCGCATTGGTCAACGCCACGTTGAAGTAGAAGCTGGCCGGCGGAGGATTTGTTTTTCCATCGTTAAGAATCGTGACGTTGAAGCTCTGGCTGATTTGTCCCGGCGCGAAGAACAAAATGCCGTTGGTGGCGACGTAATTTGTGCCGGCAAACGCCGTCACGTCGGCGGTGGTGAAGCTGACCGACGGCGAGCCGTTGGTGGAGCCGGCTCGGATGACGGTGACGGTCTGGTAACCACCGTTTTCATTCACGCGATAAGCGGACGCGTTGAACTGGAACGTGCCGTAGCTGTTGTCGTTGTTGATGACCAAAGTGGCGTTGGTGACGGCGCCCAGCAGCGACGGCAAGCTTGAACCGTTCAACATCGGATTGAACAGCGAAATCGAGAACTGCCTGCCGGAAACGCCCACAAGATGGGTGTTGATCAGCGGAATGGGGATGGTGCGCGGTGAGACGTCGCCGTTATTCCATGTGAGCGTGTTGGTAGAGCCGGTGTAATCCGTTCCGTTGACGGCCGTGCCGTCCGCAGTGGCGTATTGCACGGTGAGCGTGCCCTCGCTGCCAACGGTGCGCGTCACCGTGACCATGATGGTGCCGGCGCTCAAATTGGCGGTGTAATAATTGGTGGTGAAATTCAAATAGCCCTGGAAGTTGGGGTTGATGATTCTGACCAATGCGTTTGTCAAACCAAACGAAGCATTGCCGCTGCTCAAATCCTGGATGTTATAGAGCTGCAGGTTGACCGCTTTTTCAATGCTTGAGCTGGAGCTGTTTTGCAGGATGGCAATGGAGAATGAATTGGAAGTCTGGCTGGGGTTAAACGTGAGCAACCCGCTGGCTGCGTTGTAATCGGTGCCAAGCACGGCAGTGCTTCCATTGGTCGTGGTTTCATAATTCATCTGGACCGTGCCGGAAGTGCTGTTGGTGCGGATGACCCCGACAACCGCACTTGTATTGGTGGCGACAAAACTTGAAGCGGCAAATCCGAACACGCCGTCCTGATGTGCGTCATCCACAACGGTGAGCGGCGCGGCAGATTCCCCCAGCGCGACGCCGAGCGGAATGTTCTGGCCACCGAGATAGAACTGGTCGGCTCCAACGGGATTGGCCAGTTGGAATTGCGCGTTAAGATTGCCGGACGCAGACGTGTCGTTGATGATGCTGACCAGGACGGACGCCGGGCCGTTGATTCCGAACCGCTCGAAGAAATTACTTCTTACGCTGTCAGTCATGAGACCGCTCGCCCCATAAAGGCCGTCGCTGTGCATGCGTGTCGGTCCGATATATTCCCACTCTATGGGATATGTCGGGTCGGTGGCGTCGTAGGTGTAATCCACGCCGCTTTTGGCCAGACCCGGCAGAACGGAAAAGCTGGCCGACGCATATCCCAAAAAGCCGTTGGTTCGCACTAAATTGACAGCTTCAAAGGAACCGGTCTTGTTGACCGCAAAGCTGCCGGCTGCCATGCCGATGTTGCCTGGCCCGGGCGTCGCCCCGCCGATCAAACGGGCGACATTTCCACGATTGCGGACGCCGTCGCGCGTCTTTGGCTCCGTCACAATATTTTGATTCAGGAAAACTCCCAGGTTTGGATCAAAGCCGTAATCTTCCGACCGGACATTCACATCGAACTGCCCGCCGCCGACCTGGGCAAAGCTGCCGGCGATCATCACGTTGCCGTCGGTTTGAACTCCAGACGCATAAACCGTCCCCGGAGGATCAATGAAACGGATGCGCGGCAGCCCGGCAAACTGGTTGTAGGCCGTGTCCAAGAAGGTTGTGTCCACCGTGCCATCGGCGTATAGGCGTGCGAAGCCGAGGCGATGCGTGCCGTTGAAGGAAGTGAACGACCCACCCACATACATTGTGCCGTCAAGCTGCAGTGTAATGGAATAGACCGAGTTATCCGTGCCCGTGCCGGAGAAAAAGCCGGTATCCACCGAACCATCCGAATTCAGGCGCACAATGTGATTTTGAGAACTTCCATTGATATGAGTGAAATCACCGCCTGCGACAACCTGATTATTGAGCTGCCAGGCCAGGGCCCGCACTGCGTTGTCGGCCCCGGTGCCGGGATTAAACGAGGTGTCAAGAGAGCCATCCGAATTCAGCCGCGCAATGTTGGCATAGATCTGCCCCGCCACGCCAAACTTTCCGCCGATGAGAACAGCCCCCGTGTTCGGCGGCACGGTAACCGTCCCGGAATACGACCATACCGCCCCGACATTGGGGTTGCCGCCCTGGTTCATCACAATCGTAATCTGGTTGGCAGTCAATCCGCCGGTCGGGCCGAAGGGCAGCACAAAGTTGCCGGCTCCATTGTTGGTCATGGTGTCATAAATCAGCACCCCCGTTCCGGCAGCCACATTGGTGTTGCCGTAATACACCTTCATATCATTTGATATTGTGCCAAAATTGTAATTCACGGTCAGCAGGCCGGCCGTGATTCTGCCCAGATTAAGGGTCTGATCATTCTCATTGGTGCCGCCGCTGGCACTAAAGTAGAACGCAGGAGCCGACGCCAGGGCATAAACAGGGCCGGAAAGCAAGCTGCCCGTGTTGAAAGTCGTGTCCAAGGAACCATCGGCGTTAAGCCGGGCCACATACGGACAACGGATGCTGTTGTAGGTGGTGAAATCACCGGCAATCATCACCTGGCCGTTCGACAAAGGCAGAACGCCATAGACCGTGCCGTTCGCGCCCGAGCCGGGAGTAAAAGTCGTGTCTAGCGAGCCGTCGGAGTTCAACCGCGCAATGGAGTTGCGGGCAACGCCGTTGTAGGAACTGAATTTGCCGCCGATCACAATTTGGTTGCTGGTTGTCAATGCGACCGACCGGATAAATTCGCCGCCCGGAACCACGTTGACACCGGTGCCGGAACTGAACGTGGTGTCAAGCGAACCATCCAAGTTCAAGCGGGCCAGACCGTTGACGGTATAAGTGTTGTTACCATCGGCATAGGTGACAAAAGCACCGCCGATGATGGTCTCATTATTGGTGGTCACCGCCAGGCCATAGACTTCGCTGGTGCTTTCGGTGCCGGGATGTCCGACCGACGACCCAATCGTTGCCGTCGGCACGGCCAGATCCACGCCGTAATCCGGATTCCAAAATTCATCCACCGTGCCGGCCGGCGGGCTTAAATCGTCAAACAGAATGGTCACGGTGCATTCGTCCACCATGCCGCATTGGTAAGGCGCGTTGTCTGCCTGGGCGTCCTCCTGGAAAATGTCTATGTGGAAGTCCTGGTTGAACTCCGTCAGGTTATTGTTGACGATATCGAAAGTAATCGGCATGGAATTAAACTTCTTTGCCGGGAAGCTTAACGAACCGTCGGAACCGTTGAAGTCAATGTTTGCTGAATCATAGATGGCTGTGGTGTTATTTGCGGGGGTGGCATAGTCGGAACCGGGTTGTAACGGGAAATAAATATTTTCAGCTATAGGACCTTGGTTGTCGTCGGCGACACTGTCAAAACGGTAATAGACCGTCTGCGCCGCAAGGTTCGTGCCTGTCCGGTTGACAAAGACCGCCGCGTGCGAATTATGCCAATAGGCGGATTGAACGTCGCGTGGAAGACGGTAATTAGCCTTTGAGAAATTGAAAATCGCGTTGGTGGGCACCAGGCTATAGACAATGTTGGTGGACACGACGGTGTTGGTTGTAAAAACGGCATTGGTCATTCCGACAACCGTATTTGTGACCACGACTCTGGACTGGCTTGGTCCTTTGGGATCAATGCTGCAATTCAGAATCCGGCACAAGGCCTGGCCGTAGACCGTGTCCACTCGCGGCGCCGACACATCGGACGATTCCGACGGATCACGCCGGGGGTTGGATAATACGACCGTGAAATCGCGGTTTGGTGAATACGCCTGACCCGTGGGGTCAAGCAGCCCCAACACGGGGACGTGTGAGTTAATGGGGATAAGGATGGTCTTGCTCATCTCGAAATCGTCAAAGACCAGCGTGCCGCTGACCGGCACATAATCCGGCGTAGTCGGGGTGAGGGACAGAAAATTAAATGTGGATACGGCTGGAATATCCCCGTTGGTGATCGTGTTTGGATTCCCGTCCACCGTGGTATAATCCACGGCCACACGGCCCGAAGAGCCTGCCACGCGCGTCACCGTGACCAGCAAGCCAAGCTGGTCGTAAGTATAATAGCTTGAATATGTGGAGTCAATTTCACCGACGTTGAAGTTTCCGTATTCGTCATGACCTAGCGCAGATTCGGTTTCAGCGCATTGGTAAAGCAGCAAGGGATTTCCGTTGGTGCTATACAGCCCGGTCTCGTCAATATTTTCCGTGGCGAACCGGAAGACGCCCGACGGATGATAAGCCCAGTTCAGGGAAATCGGCCCCACTCCATTCGTCGTCAGCATGTAGTATGGAGGATACGGCACGAACGTGTAACCGTAGCTGGCCTTAGTGTCCGCCACGAAGAAATAAGACGTGCCGGCCTTGGCATTGAACCGCAACCCACTCGGTCCGCCATAGGGCTGTAAATAGTATTGCTCAACGGGTCTGAAGGGCAGCGTGAATGTGAGCAAATTGGTGCTGTAAAGGGCATTGGTGTTGAAAATATTCTGCAACGTGTAATTTTCCTGTTCCTCACCCAAACTGCCAAACAACTGCGGGTAAAGGTCATCGTTGGCCGCCACCTGGTTGAGGCTGGCCAAGTTGTTGCCGGTGAAAACAGCCAAAACGGTGTCGAGCTTCGTCCCATTGGTGGCATAGCTGCCGATGGTGTCCAGTTCCACCTCGCCGTCGGACGGGGCGGTCCACTGCAACCAAACCGGCGCGTTGGGCGCAAAGCCCGCAATATTTGGATCGCCCGGCTCGGCCGCGCCGCCCGTGTTGTCCACGTTCGTCGAACCCCAGTCCCCTGAAATAACAACGGGAGTGAAGAAGCTCAAGCCGTAGGCGCTGTTCGTCTCAACTATGGTGACGAGCGCCGTGCTGGGCGGCACAAGAACTCCGGGCACCGTGGGACTGGACAAACTCACGGTGAACGTCCGGTTGCTCTCCACGAGGTTGTTGGGAATGATCGGCACCGCAAAATAATTGGTGGCAATCCCGTTGGTGAACATCAGCGTGCCGCTTGTGACTGCATAATCGGTTCCCGCGACCGCCGTGCCCGGAGCGGTTGAATACTGCACAGACACCGGCTCGGCATTTGTATTGGAGCAAACGACCGCGATGACCGCGTTGCCGGCATTCTTGAACACGGTCAGGCTGGCGCCGGCCAAGCTCAACCCCGCATTGGCGTCCTGGACAACCACCGTGGCGACGGAAGGCGGCGTGAGCTGCGCGCCGCTGGGATTGTTGGACAAGCCGACCATGAAGGTCAAATTACCCGTAACGAGCGGGTCGTAGAGCAATGGAATGGTGATCGCCGACGACGACTGGCCGTTGGTGAACGTCACCGTGCCGCTGGACGCGACGTAATTTGTCCCGGCTGTTGCAGTGCCGTTGGTTGTATAATAACCGACCGTCGTGATGCCGTTGGTGCCGTTGAGCCGCAGGACATTCAATGTTACGGATCCCGACTCAAAACCGTATGGCTCCGTGGCTGTGTATGTCGGAGAATCAAAAGCGACGCCGATGTTGGTGTTCAAAATGGTCAGCGTCGCAGTGGCCGGAACCGTGAGCGTCGCGCCGCCCGTCGGATTGGACAGGAACACGGACAAACTTTCAGGCCCTTCCGCCGTGGCGGTGTTGACGACCTGCACCGCAAACGTCTTGGCCGTCTCGCCGTCGCCAAATGACATCACGCCATTTGTGGAAACATATTTTATTCCGGACAATGCCGTGCCATCCAGCGTGTTGAAGCCGGCCGAGACGGTGCCTGCGGAACCGTTTGTGCGAACGACCGTGATGACGACGTTGGTATAGCCCACGCCCCCGCCTTCGGTGACAACATAATTTGCCGACGAGAAGCTCAACTGGCCGGGCGCGTTGGCGGTGTCAATGATCGTGAGCGTCGCGTTCGACGGGCTGTATAAAAGCGATCCGGCCGGGCTGGACAAGCTCATGGTGACGGTCTGATTGCCCTCCGGCACGCCGTTGTTGATGACCGGGACTGTCACCGCAACGTTTGAGACGCCCGGATTGAAAGTGACGAACTGGCTGGTGGGATAATAATCCTTGACCGGCGTGGCGGTGCCGCCGGCGGTGGTGCTGAAATTCACCGTGGACGTTCCAAAGGTGCTGCCCAGGCGGACGATGTTGACAGTCGCCGCGCCGTTGACGGCGTTCTTGGGAACCGTGTAGGTCGCCGATGAGAAATTAATCTCGCTGTCGTCGTTGATGATTGTCAGCACCGCCGTGGGTTGATCGCCAAATTCCGCCGGCGGCGTGGGATTGACCGCCAGGTTCACGGTAAGGTTGGGCGTAATGACACCGTCATCCATCATCGGGATGACGACTGTCCGTATGACTTCGCCCTCGGGGAAATCCAAATTGACCGTGACATTGCTGTAATTGACCCCGGGAACAGCCGATCCGGGAGTGGTGGCGAACGGCACAAAAACATCGCCCGACCCGTTTGAGTTTGTCCCGCTGGTGCCGCCGGTGCGGATGATGGTGATGACCACGTTTGTGCTGTTCTCGTCAGCCTGATAATTTGCCGAGGAAAATTCAAACGCGCCGGAGCCGCCGATTGAACCGCCGTAAACCCTGACCAGATGCGGAAATGAATGGCCGTTGTATTGGGTGAACCCGCCGCCGAGAATGATTTTTTCGTCTGGAACATTCGTCGGATAGCCTGAAATCACATCTTCCTGGATTGCGATGGCCGACACGAAATCATTGGCACCCGTGCCAAAATTAATGGTCGGATCAACCGAGCCATCGGGGTTCAACCGCGTGATCCGGCTGCGAGTGACGCCGCTGCAAGTGGTGAATTCACCGCCGACGACAATCCGGCTGTCGGACTGCAACGCGATGCTGAACACACCGTTATTGGCGCCAGCCCCCGGCTGGAAGGAGGCATCCACGGAGCCGTTGGCGTTCAGGCGGGCGATGTAATTGCGGGCGGTGCCGTTGACATTGGTGAACAGCCCTCCGATGAGAATCTCGCCGTTCAACTGTAATTTGATCGCGCGGACGGAGCCATTCGGGCCGGTGCCGGGATTGAAAGTCGCATCAACCGAGCCATCCACGTTCAGTCGCGCGATGTGGTTGAAATTGGTGTTGCCGTTGACAGCGGTGAAATCGCCGCCGATGACCACCTTGCCGTCGGGCTGCACCGCGAGCGCATACACCGTCGCGTTCGGCCCCAGGCCGGTGTTAAATGCGGAGTCCGGGGAGCCGTCGTCATTGAGCCGGGCAATGCTGTTGATGGGCGTTCCGCCAACCGTCGCAAAACTGCCGCCGATCAAAACCTTGCTCAATCCGCCCACAAAAGTCTGGGCCACGGCATAGACTGGATTGTCCGCGCCGGAACCGGTGTTAAACAGGCTGTCCAGCGAGCCGTCGGGGTTCAACCGGGCGAAATAATTCATCGCCACGCTGTTGAAGTTGGTGAAGAAGCCGCCGACCAGTATCCGCCCATCCGCCTGCACGGCGAGCGCACGGACGGAACCGTTCGCTCCATAGGCGGACGAGGGCTGTGAGAACGCCGCATCAAGCGTGCCGTCTGAATTCAGGCGGGCGATGCGCTGGCGCGGCACACCGTCGGCAAACGTAAAGTCGCCGCCCACCAGCAATTGATTGTTGGGCTGGAGCACCATGGCATACGCATTGTTGTTCAATCCCAACGTGTCATAAGTCACATCCGGCGATCCGGGGGTTTCATTGACCGATTCGGTGTCAATGATGTCGAGGGTTGTGTTGGTTATGGTGCCGAGCGCGTTTGTGGGCGAGGCGCCGCTCAAGGACACCGTGAGGAATTTCAACCCGTCGTTGGTGCCGTCGTCAATGACGGGCACCCCAAAGTATTTGCCGGTCTCGCCGTTCGTAAAGGTCAGCGTGCCGTTGGTTGCGTAATAATTCGCACCGGCAAGCGCCGTGCCGTTGGCCGTGGCAAAATTGACGGTGACGGTCTGGGCGATGCCGCCGACGCGCACTACGGGAATAAGGGCGAAGCCGCCGTATTTCTTGACGGAATAAACGGGCGAAGTGAACTGCACGGTGCCGGGGGAATCAACATTGTTGATGTAAAGCGTGGCATTGGTATATTGGCTCAATCCCAGAACATTCGCATTAAATTTGGTGCCCGCAAGAGGATTGGCCAACTGGAGGAACACTGTCAGGTTTGTGGTGACAATGCCATCATCCATGACAGGAATTGAAATGAACCTGGATGTCGCATCTCCGTTGTTCCAAGTAAGCACATTGGTCGAACCGGCATAATTGACGCCATTGGCGGCCGAGCCATTCTTGGTGAACATGGTGACGGTCATCGTTCCAGAGCTGCCGCCAAGGCGGTTGACCGTGATGAGGGCCGCCCCGGAATTCTCGTTTGTGCTATAGATCCCGGAACTAAAGCTGATGTGCCCCGGCAAATAATTATGATTGATGATCGTCAGCACCGCATTGGTCACACCCAAAGTCGCGCCGCCGGTCGCGACATATAGCCGCAAATTCACCGTCTTGTCGGGCGCTGAGGACGACTGGCTGATCACCGGCACGGTAAAGCTGTTGCTGACCACGCCGTCGTTCAAGGTGAGCGTGCCGGCCACCGCCGTGTAATCGTGGCCGTTGGTGGCTGTGCCGTCGCTGGTGGCGTAGCTCACCGACACAACGCCGCTGCTGCCGCCTGACCGAGTGATCGCGATGGTGGCCGCGCCGCCATTGTCGGTCACGGAGAATGTTGGCGAACTGAATCCCAGGACACCGGGCGTGATGTTGTCGTCAATGATGGTAAGCTGCGCGGTGGATTGAGCGCCCAGCGCGGCACCGAGCGGGATTTGCTCGCCGCCAAGGGTAAATCCAGGACTGGAGGGATTGGACAATGCAAAGTTCGCGTTCAGATTGCCGGTGATATTGGCATCGTTGGTTATGCCCACATATACATCCGCAGGAGAGGGTATGTATGTTATCGGAATCGTCGCATAATTCGGACCATAGACACCGTAATCATATGTCCACCACGTTTTATTCGCCCAAGTCGTAGTCCAAGTTGGCGTCGAATATGCAGGATTCAAGGAAAAATTATTCCCGCTGGCAATTCCCGGCCCAGGCGCGGCGGTGTTGGTTGAGAATGTCACAGACACAATTCCAAGATTATTGGTGACTCCCGGATTGAGACTGCTGATGCTGGAGCGCAGCAAAGAGACGTAAAGACCGTTTCCGCCGATGTCCTTGTCCGCCGTGTAGCTGTTGTAGGCCAATTCCATGTTTCCCGGCCCGGGCGTGTAGCCGCCAATCAGCCGCGCCACGTTGCTGCGCGGACGGACGTCATCGCGGGTGGAACCGCCGCCGACATACGAAAAGCCGCCGCCGATGATCACATTGCCGCCAGCTTCCTGGGCCAGGGCATATACAAAATTACGATCATTCGTCGTCGGATACAGGAGCGGATTCACGGCATCGGCATTAAAATAATTGTTTGGCACACCGGCAAACTGATTGTAAGCCGTATCCATGAAACTGGTGTCCACGGTTCCGTCGGGATACAAACGCGCAACCCCGACACGCCGGGTCTGGTTGAAGGTGGTGAAATCACCGCCGATGAGAATTTCGCTGTTGGTTTGCAGCATGATGTTGTAAACCGTGTCGGAAAAACCCGTGAGCGGATTCAATGTGCCGGTGCCAGGCGTGAAAGTTAAATCCACGGTGCCGTCCGTGTTCAGCCGCCCGATGCCGTTGTAGCTGTTCAAATCAAGGTAAGAAAATGCGCCGCCGATCAATATCTGGCCGTTGGGCTGCACCGCGACGGCATAAACCGGGTCTGTGGCGCCGGTCTGCGAATTATAGGTTCCGATGCCGGGGCTGAAGGTGGTGTCCACCGAGCCGTCTGAATTCAACCGCGCCACGCCACCGCTGGTCACACCCGACACCTTGTCAAAATTACCGCCAATAATAATGCGGCCCAGCGGATCCACCGCGACCGCGTTCACAACCCCGTCCGGCCCGATGCCGGGATTGAAAGTGGTGTCCACCGAGCCGTCTGAATTCAACCGCGCCACGCCATTGAGAAGCGTTCCATTGACCGAGGTAAATGCGCCGCCGATGACCACCTGTGAATTGGTTATGGAAAGAAAGCCCGGTATGATCACCTGGACGTTGGTTTCCAGCACAGCCGACCATACCATGCCATTTGCGCCCAGCCCCGGAGCGAACGTGGTGTCCAGCGAACCGTCGCTGTTCAGGCGCGCGATATGATGGCGGTTGACGCCGTTGAAGGAGGTAAAATTGCCGGCGATGATGATCCTGCCGTCGGGCTGCAAGGCCAGCGATGAGATGAAGTCGTTCGCGCCGCTGTTCGGAGAAGCCAGGAACGTCGTGTCCGGATAACCATTGTTCAGCAGCCGCACAATCCGGTTATAGGGATGCTGGTCAAATGAATTGAAATTGCCGGCGACGATGACATTGCCATCCGGCTGCTCGGCCAGGGCATACACCGTGCCGCCGTTGCCAGCCGTGCCGGGATAGTTAATAAATGGCGGATTGGAGAAATTGACATTGTTCTGGTTCCATGTCCGGTCCGCCGCGCCTGCAGGCTGCTGCCCGGCCGTCTGGTCATCGAAAAGTATGGTCAGGTTGGCGACGCCAACTTCGCCCACCGGAAGACCATCTGCGGTGTTTGGCGTGCTCAACTCCAACTGCAAATCCTCGTTAAACTCCACCAGATTGTTGTTGAGGATCGGGATGCTGATTGTCTGTGGCTTGAGGGTTGCACCAAACGTCAGCGTGCCGTTCACGGGCGTAAAGTCCGAGTTGGGCGTGGCGTAATCCGATCCGGCCTGAAGCGGGAAGGTGTTGTTGAAGACTTGATTCTGGCCGTTCCAATCGTCAATAGTATAGTTTATGGTGCCCGCAGCGGTGGCAATCACGCTGATGAGCGCATTCCCTCCGCCCACGTCCTTGTCCACCCGGAATTCAGAACGTTCAAAGTTCGCAATCGGCCCCGGCCCCGGCGCAAAAGCCGCGCTTAACGCACTGACCACGGCCACGCCCAGCACCGGATCAATGGCGGGCGGCTGCAAATCCGATGATTCCAGCGAGTCTAGACGCGCATTGGTCAGGATGATTTGGGCGACACTGGGA
>CAYPTV010000011.1:0-18662 GCA_964413505.1 uncultured Bifidobacteriaceae bacterium
CTCGTCGTCGTCACCGGCCCCACGGGTTCCGGCAAATCCACGACGCTCGCGGCGATGATGGATTACGCGAACAAAAATCGCAAAGACCACCTCATCACGATTGAAGACCCGATTGAATTTGTCCACGAAAGCAAAAGCTGCCTCGTGAACCACCGCGAGGTGGGCGTCCACACCAAGTCATTTGCCGCCGCGCTGCGCGGGTCGTTGCGCGAAGACCCGGACATCATCATGATCGGTGAAATGCGCGACCTGGAAACCATCGAACTGGCTCTGACCGCCGCGAGCACCGGCCATTTGGTTTTCGGAACGCTGCACACGCAAAGCGCCGCAAAGACGGTGGACCGCATCATTGACGTTTTTCCCGCCGACCAGCAGAACAAAATCCGCCAGACGCTTTCCGAATCGCTCAAGGGAATCGTCGCGCAGACGCTGTTCAAGCGCATTGACAAAAAAGGCCGCGTCGCCGCGTTTGAAATCCTCGTCTTCAACACCGCCGTCGCCAACCTCGTGCGCGAAAACAAGACGCACCAGATTCCCGGCATGATCCAGGTCGGCAAGAAGGCGGGCAACCAGCCGCTCGACGATCACATCATGGAACATCTGCGGATGAAGCGCATCGCGCCGGAGGACGCCTACGACAAATCGCTCGACCGGAAAAAATTCCGCGCGTTCCTCTCGCATCCGCCGGAAGACGACGAAGGCTGATTTATGCGACGCCCGGAATTGGACCAGATTTTGACCACGATGCTCGACTCGCAGAAGGAGGTCTCGGATCTCCTTTTCACCGTGGACCGTCCGTTGCAGGTCGAATCATTCGGCGAACTCAAGCCGGTCGCCATGAATCCGCCGCTGGAAAAGCTCACGCCATACCAGATGGAGGCCATCGCGCTCAATCTCATCGGCGACAACCTCCAGCTCGTCGAGCACCTGCTGAAAAACGGCTCGTGCGATTCCGCCTACGCGCTCACGGACAGGGCGCGTTTCCGCGTCAACATTTTCTCGCAACGCGGAAATTATTCCGCCGTCCTGCGCCAGTTGACCACGAAGATTCCCACGCTGGAACAACTGGGGCTGCCGGAAATCTTCAAAATGCTGCCGAAGGAAAAAACCGGGTTGATCCTCGTCACCGGCGCGACCGGCTCCGGCAAATCCACGACGCTCGCGGCGGTTCTGAACGAAATCAACGAGGCCAAGGCCTGCCACATTGTCACGCTGGAAGACCCGGTTGAATTTGTGCATCCGCACAAGAAGGCCACGTTCAACCAGCGCGAGCAGGGCATCGATTTCAACTCCTTCGCCAACGGCCTGCGCGCCGCGCTGCGCCAGGCGCCCAAGGTGATTCTCGTCGGCGAAATGCGCGACCAGGAGACGGTGAAGATCGCGTTGAGCGCGGCGGAGACCGGCCACCTTGTCTTGAGCACGCTGCACACCGTCAACGCCGGCGAAACCGTCAACCGCATCCTCGGCATGTTCGAGGCCGACGACCAGGAACAAATCCGCATCCGCCTTGCCGACTCCCTGCGCTGGATCGTCAGCCAGCGCCTCTCGCCCAAAATCGGCGGCGGACGCCACGCGCTGCTCGAAATCATGGGCCACAATCTCCGCACCGAGGAGACCGTCCGCCTCGGCGAAAGCGAGGGCAAGACCTTTTACGAAATCATCGAGTCAAGCTACACCTTTGGCTGGCGCACGTTTGACCAGGCCTGCATCGAGGCGTTTGAAAAGGGCATCATCACCGAAGAAACCGCCCTGCTCTATTGCAGCAAGCGCGGCGTCGTCTCGCGCGGCATTGACAACATCAAGAAGGAACGCGGCGAAATCACCTCGAACGTCGGCTCGCTGAAGATGCGCAGCGGCGGCTCTGCGGAAGGCGAAATGCCGGCCTTGACCGGCCTCAAACTCAAACAATAAATGTCCGACGCCTTCGAAACACAATTCATCACCGCTGCGGACAAGCCCGCGCTCCTGGCGCTGTCCAACCCCGAATGGGTTGAGATCGCAAAACGGGTGTTGAGGGACCTCGGCTACAAGGTGCATACCACCGGCACGCACCCGGAATTTTCCACGCGCTTCAGCCAGGTGCGTTATCATGTGGTCATCACCGAGGAACTTTTTGCCGCAATCACGCCCGAGGAAAACCTGACGCTCAAGCGGCTTCAATCCATGCCCGTCAGCCTGCGGCGTCACGCCACCGTCATTTTGTGCGGCAACTCCTTCAAGACCTTTGACCCGATGCAGGCGTTTCGAAGCAGCGTCCACGCCGTCATCAACGGTGCCGAAATGATCCTGCTCAAACAGCTCGTGGAAAAGGCCGTGGCCGACAACGAGATTTTCCTGCACAGCTTTCGCGAAGTCCAAAAGCACCTCACCTCGCTGTAAAGTTGGCAGGTTCCTGGGTGGGCGCCGGATTAAATTGCCATTCGCGGCCGGGATGCAATCCGAACTGGATCAATTCCGCGATGTCCTCCCTGCGCTCGCGCAACGGCGGCAGGTTGAGCACCACGACGCTGATGCGATAGTAAAGGTCTTCGGGAAAATGATTCTGTTTTATGGCCGCCTCCAGATCGCGATGCGTGGCGGCGATGACACGCACGTCCGCGGGATGGTTTCCTTGCCGCTGAGTCGTTGCAGGTTTTTCTCCTGCAACACGCGCATCAGCTTGACCTGCATTCCGGGCGTCATGTCGCCGATCTCGTCGAGGAAAATGGTTCCGTGATCCGCCTGCTCGAAACGTCCGATGCGCCGCGTTTCCGCACCGGTGAATGCGCCGCGTTCGTGACCGAACAATTCGCTTTCCGGCAAGGTTTCCGGGATGGCCTCGCAATTGATGGCGACGAACGGCTCGTTGGCGCGGTCGCTGTGCTGGTAAACAGCCCGTGCGAGAGTTCCTTGCCGGTGCCGGTCTCGCCGCGGATCAGGACACCCACGGGCTTGGCGGCGATGCGCCCGATTTCCTTGTTAAATGGCCTGCATGGGGCGAAATCAAAAAATACGTTGACCAATGAACGCAACACTGAAAGACTAAGGCTCGTTTTATGATTTCAAACGAACGTCCATCGCCTTACGGCCAGCGTCCCTACCAAAGCCAGGGATACGGCGCGCCAAAATACTCACAACCCAGAGTGCCGGTTGTTGAAGACACGCTCAAGAGCGCAGAGATCCAGATCGAGCGGAAATTTTTTTCGTTCATCCTCAAGGAAAATCCGCGCGGGCGTTTTCTTCGCATCACGGAAGAGGTTGGCGGACGACGCAACATCATCATCATCCCCTCGACCGGGCTTGCCGAGTTCAAAAAAATCGTGGACGAAATGGCAAAAGCATCGGATGAATTGCCGCCGAAGTCTGGTGGTTGAAATCTGGAGTCCGGTCTTCGCTTGGATTTCCTGCAATGGTCAAAAATGCAAGGCGGGAATTGTGGCGTTGGGATATTTTAAAACCCAAGGCGTTTTGAAATTGAGCATGGCAGATGATTGGTTCACTCCATCTCCATTTTTTTGATTTCTTCCCTGATCATTCCGGTTGCCCGATGCTTGGCAAGATAGACTTGGGCGATGGGGATGGAAAAAGTTTTTGCGACTTTTTTTGGCGGCCATTCCTTGTTCACGCAAAGGTCGAAGATTTGATATTTTTGAGGTTCAATCCGGCGCTTGATCCTGGTGATTGCGGCGTCCAGCAGGTTTTTCTCCCATTCAGCATCCCATAGCGCGTTCATGTCCGGACTTGCAGGGTCAATCATTTTGGCAGGCATCTGGTTTTCGGCGTCATCTGAAGACGGATGGGAAACGGACAAAACCGAGCGCTTGCGAAACTGGTCGGCCATGCGCCAACGGGTTGTGTTCAGAAGCCATGACTTGAACGATCCCATTTTCCGGTCATACTTGAAGTTCGGCATCTGCCTGGCAACGGTGAGCATCGTTTCCTGCACGACATCTTGGGCTTCCTCCTTCGTCAAGCCGCCGTTGAGGGCGACGCCGTAGATGAGCTTCCAGTAAGTGTCAAAAAAATTCCGCCAGCTTGAATCGTCCTGCCAGTTTTTGAGGCGTTCAAGCAGCGTCGTGCGCGTCGGAATCAATTCATCGGCTGGTTGGGCCACAAGTTAAGTAATGCAGGTTCAAGCCGCTGTTGGCAAACAAGAAATAAATGAATAACCTCCGTCCGCCCTGCATATGAAATGTAATAATAAATGATACGGAGAACTGCTTGGACACGGCGCATAAAATTATTCAGAAAAGCTTCGGGATTGTGATTTTGGCCTGTGTCGCGGCTTGGGGCGGAATTTCCACCGCCCAAGGCGGCCAGCCCGCAAACGAAATCCGAATCCTCGGATTTCAAGGCGCGGTGGAGGTTTGTTCGGGCGGCGCTGCGGCTTGGATTTCCGTCCAGACCAATCAAGTTCTGCATCCGTTTGACCGGCTGCGGACCAGCATTAACAGCCGTGTCGCGCTCCTGTGGTCGGACCAGAGCGTTGTGCCTTTCGGGGCATTGACGGAGCTTGAAATCCTGCCGCCAGATTCAGCCGGCTCGGAATGCGGACTGCATTTGATCCGCGGCATTCTTTCCTTTTTCCACCGCGACAAGCCCGGACAAATCCAAATCATCACGCGCGGGGCCGTGGCTGGCGTGGAAGGGACTGAATTTGTGCTCGCCGTGGACGACGCGGAGCGCACTAAATTGTCCGTCATTGACGGCAAAGTTCACTTTGGCAACGAACAGGCCGCGCTTGTCCTTACCAACGGCCAGCAAGCCGCCGCCGATTTGGGAAGGGCGCCTTTTCTCATGCCGGGCTTCATTGCCAACAATCTTTTGCAATGGTGCTTTTATTATCCCGCCATCCTCGATTTGAACGATTTGCCGCTGACACCTGACGAACAAAAAAACACCGGCGAATCGCTCGACGCCTATCGCACGGGCGATTTGGAGGCCGCGCTGAAAAAATATCCGGCGCAACAATCAGGCTCCGAGGCCGTGAAAATTTATCACGCGGCGCTGCTGCTATCCGTCGGCAACATCGCCGGCTCGGAAGACATTTTGTCCTCGTTGCCGGACAATTCCGAACGTCCTCAACGGCTGGCCGCCGCATTGCGCGAATTGATCTCCGCCGTGAAACGGCAGACCGCCGCTCCAAATCCGAATCCCAGGCTTGCGTCCGAATTTCTTGCGGAATCCTATTATGAACAATCGCTTGATGTTCATGGAACTTCCCTGGAAAGCGCGTTGAACCTGGCAAAACAGGCCGCGACCAACTCGCCGCAGTTTGGATTCGCGTGGGAGCGCGTCGCGGAATTGGAATTCAGTTTCGGACGCACGGGCAAAGCACTTGACGCCTTGAACAGAAGCCTCGCGCTTGCGCCGCGAAACCCCGAAGCGCTCACGTTGAAGGGTTTTCTTCTTGCCGCACAAAACCAGACCCGCGAGGCGGTCTCGTGGTTCGACCGTTCACTTGAGGTGAACCCCGCGCTCGGCAACACATGGCTTGGACGCGGCCTTTGCAAAATCCGCCTCGGCGATGCGGACGGCGGACGTGAAGATTTGCTCGTCGCCGCCGCGCTTGAACCGCAACGCGCCGAATTGCGGAATTATCTCGGGAAGGCTTACGCCAATTCCGGCGATTTCCCGCGCGCGACTAAAGAATTTCAACTCGCAAAAAGGCTGGATCCGGACGATCCGACTTCATGGCTCTATTCCGCGTTGCTGGATCAGGAAAGAAACCAGATCAACGACGGGATTCGCGATCTGGAAAAATCCGAGGAATTGAACGACAACCGTTCCGTTTACCGTTCGCAACTTTTGCTGGATCAAGACCGCGCCGTCCGCAGCGCGAACCTCGCCACGTTGTATCGCGACGCGGGAATGTCCGACGTGAGCGTGAATGGGGCCGCGCGCGCCGTGAATTATGATTACGCGAATTACTCCGCGCACATGTTCCTGGCGGACAGCTACAACCAGTTGGGCGATCCAAACAAAAACAACCTGCGCTACGAAACGCCCGCCGAAAGCGAGTATCTTGTCGCCAATCTGCTTGCGCCGGTGAGCGCCGGCACGCTTTCCCCGACGGTTTCACAGCAGGAATATTCCAGGCTGTTTGAACGGGACGGATTTGGGATGGTTTCGGACACGGAGTATTTAAGCCGCGGCGCGTGGACGGAATCCGGCGCGCAATTCGTCACGTTCGGAAATTTTGGCTACGACCTGGAGGCGTTTTATCATTCCGATCCCGGCCAGCGGCCCAACAATGACATCGAGCAGCGTCAGCTTTCCCTGACGCTGAAACAAAAGTTCACGCCGCAGGACAGCCTTTATTTCAACGTCCAGCAATATGAAGCGGAAAACGGTGACACATTCCAATATTACAATCCCGGCATGGCCAATCTGAATGTCTATGAAAAGGAAATGCAAAATCCAAACATCAGCGTCGGCTTTAATCATGAATGGAGTCCCGGCGTTCACACTTTGTTTTTGGCAACGCGGCTGGACGACACCTTTTCGCTGACGAACTCGGCCGGGCCGACACTGCTTACATTCCATCCGGCATTTGCGCCTGCTGTCCCGGTGCTGACTGCGGTATGGGGTCTCACGATGCGGGAAAATTACACGAACTGGCTGACGATTTATTCCGCCGAATTGCAGCAGATCTGGGAACAGGCGGATCATACGACCGTTGTCGGCGCTCGCATGGAGTATGGACACTTTGAGACGGCCAACCTGCAAGACACACCGTCAACTTTAGGCGCCATATTTCCACCTGGAACAATAGCGCAACAGGACTTCACTTCCTTTTTCAGACGCACCAGTTTTTACGGCTATCACCAATGGCAGATTTTCGAGCCGTTGCAATTGATCGGCGGAGCAACCTACGACCGCATCATATTCCCTGAAAATTTTGAAACCGTGCCGCTTTCACAGAACGAGGCGACTACAGAGCAGCTTTCCCCAAAGGCCGGGGTGATATGGACGCCGCTGGAAAACACGACCGCCCGTTTTGCCTACACACGCTCGCTGTCCGGCGCGACCCTGGACCAGAGCTACCAATTGGAACCGTCGCAAGTGGCGGGTTTCATCCAAGATTATCGCAGTGTCATCCCCGAATCCATCGCCGGGCCAAATTCCGGTGCTGGAATTGAAACTTACGATGTTTCCCTCGAGCAGAAATTTCCCACCGAAACTTATTTTACCATTTCCGGGGAGATTTTGAAATCCACGGTTGACCGCGTTGATGGAGCCTTTGACTATAATCCCTTTTCCTTCACGCAGCCGTTTCCCGTTCCATCCGGGCTGAACGAAGATTTGGACTATCAGGAAAAATCGCTCCAGTTCACCGCCAACCAGTTGCTCGGCAAAGAGTGGGCGCTCGGCGCGCAATACCGTTTAAGCCGGGCGGTCTTGAATGACAACTTCGTTGACGTGCCGGAATCGGTTATCGGCGGCTTCACGGATTTCATGCCAAGGCAACAGACCGAAGGCGTGCTACAGCAACTGGACTTGACCGCCATCTGCAATCTTCCCACCGGATTTTTCACCGAGGGTGAAGCCCTGTGGTCCCGCCAAGACAATCAAGGCTACACGCCGGATGAGCCGGGCGACGATTTCTGGCAATTCAACCTGTTTGCCGGCTATCGTTCGCCACGCCGGGGAATGGAAGCGACCGTTGGCCTGCTCAACATTGCCGGACAGGATTACCAGCTCAACCCGCTCAACATTTACAACGAACTGCCGCGCACGCGAACGATTGAGATGCGCCTGCAATTTAATTTTTAAGAGCGTGCCTGAAAATCAGAGTTGAATTTTCTTGCTCATCGTCAGTTTTGGCAGTTTTTTGAAGATGACGACGAGGATGATTCGACCCCGGTGAACCAAAGCCATCGTTCTTCGGATGAACGTGCTTCTTCATCCGATGAACGAGGTAGTTGCTTGGAAGAAGGCGCGGGCGATTGGTTAGTGTCGGCGCTGTGCGCCGATTTCGAGCCGCAGGCTCGACACTACAGCCCTGGGAAAATTTCAATTGTCCGGGGGCGCGTTTGTGAAGATGCCGGAGGGGAACATTCCCTGGAAGCTGCGGATGGGATGCAGCGGCATCAGCAGAAAATTCGGCCAATACATCAGTTCGCTTTTGGGATCCTTGAGGGTGCCGCTGATTTTGTATTCAAACAATTTGCTCACCGGCCAGAGGATTTTGGTGACAAGCGGCCCGACAACGGAGGTGTCGCGCAGCGGCTCCGCAGTGACGTGCGCGTTCACTTTCCAGTCCAGATCCATCGTCCCCACATATTGCAGCCGCGTCATCGTGGAGCGGATTTCCAGCGAGTCGGTGTAAAACACCCCGTTGGTGACGGCAAAGCGGGCCGTGGCGTCCGTCGCCCGGCTGTTGCCCAGGCCGGGCCAGACCTTGTTGAGCGCCGGCGACAATATGCCGAAAAGCGGAATTTCCCAGATCAGCCCGTCGTGCAGGCTGGCGTGGCCGTAGCCGTTCCACGTCCTCCAATCCCGCGTGTCCGCGCGCGTCACGACCAGCCGCCCCGCCAGCGTGCCTTCGAGGGAATTGGTGGGCGATGACAAATCAACGGCGAGCCGGTGAAGACTGGCATTATCCACGTTGACGGCAAAATCGTAGTCGGCGCCTTCGTGCGGCACTTGAAAATCGAAATTTGCAAAACCGTTTGCGCTGCCCTCGTAAAATGCCGCGACGATGTTCGTCACCGTCAGCCTCGTCCCCTGCCAGTGAATCGTGCCGGTGACGTTGGTGCTGCGGAACTTCATCCATTCAAACGGCGCGCCGTTGATGACTTCAAATGTCATGTCCACGTCGTCCATTTCAGGCCCGCCATGCAGGTCGCGCAATGGAATCTGGCCGTTGACTCGCGCGCCGGGCGGCTCCAAAAAGTGATACGGCTGCACAATCTCGCCTGTGCGCCGGCCGATGGCGCGCGCGATGGATTGCGGGTCGGCGGTGCTGAAGCCGTTTGTGAAATAAAGCAGCCGCGTGTCGAAATTCAACGTCACGCTGTCCGCCGCCATCATCTGCCGGCGCGTATGCATCAGCGGGTTTGAAAATTGCAGGATGCGGTTTGTGTAATTGAACGCTGACGCCACGCTGCCGAAGGATTCGCCACGGACCATGAAATTGGTCAACGCCACGCGCCCAGCCGCGCTGAAGCTGTTGAAATCGTCCAAACGTCCGCACCCCCCCGCATCCAGAAAAATCGGGCGGTTGAACGTCAGGATGTCGAGGGCGTGTGCGGCGTTGGCTGCGGCCAGAAATGGCCGGGCGAATTCCGGCTCGATCGCGCCATGAACCCGCCACCGGCAAAATCCCGCCGTGTCATCCGCCGCGCCGCCGTCCAGTTCGAGCCGCGTCCGGGACTGCATGACGCCAAGCTGGACGGTGAACGAACGGATGTCCCGCGCGTCGCCGTTGACGACGAGGCTCAACTGCGGCGAGCCGTTCAAATGGATTTGGGCGAGCACGTCCAGGAATTTTTGCATTTGCGCGGGGCGGTTGGTGGACTGGCGACCCTGGAAAATTTCCCAGCGGGAAATTTCCGGGGCATGCGCGATTTCGCCGGACAGGCTGAGCTGCGCGCCGGCAAAATCGGCGCTGAAATTGTCGAGCGACCAGGTGTCATTGGTCTGAAACCGCAAGCCGGCATGGATGTGGTTGAGCGTCAGCGTCCGGCCTTGCGGGACCGGCCAGAGGAGTTCGCCCTGGCGCAAAATGAGGCCGTCAACCTGGAACTGCCGGCGCAGCAGCGCACGGTAGTCCAGGCGCAACTGGATTTCCTCAAGAGAAAGCGACGGGCCGCCTGTATTTCTGGCGTCGCCAATGCGGACATTTTCGGCGACAAGCCCGCGCACGACCCGCAAACGCATCCTTGAAAATTCAACGTTCACGCCGCGCGAACGAAGCGCCTGCACAAGCCGCGTTTTCAGGAAATCCGGCAGCCCGACACGGTTGACCCACGCAAAGGCGCAGACCGCCGCCAGCACCAGCGCCAGCGTGGTGATGCGGCACCAGCGGAAGCACACGCGGCATTTGCGCCAGAAGCCGGGTCGCATATCACGGAATCCCGCCTTGCGGGACCGGAATGGTGAGGTAATACGAAACGAACTGGTAAAGCCCCGGCGGAAAAAGAAAAATCCAGCGCTCGCCGTCCAGCGTGACTGAGGCCAGCGCGGTCTGCCACTTTGGAAATTCCGTGCCGAAATCCACGGAATGTTTCTCACCGTTCTTCAATTCAAATGTGACTTCCAGATTGTTCGTGTTCATGCCGAATTTCTCCGGCTCGGCCACGTTGCGCCCGATCCAGGTGACGGCCGCCAGATTGCCGAGAGCGGTCGTCGTGTCTTCGATGTATTTGCCCACGATGACGCCCTGCGATCCGGCGGCGAGCGACCATTTGTCCGGGCCTGCGTGGATCATCGTGCGCGTCATTCCATTTTGATGGAGGGTGATTTGCGCCACGTCGGCCGGCGTGAAATTCCAGATTTGCCGGTCGCGGAACTGCCAGCCCGTTCCAAACAGGCTGCTGTCCCCCAATAGATTGTTGAAGTCGTCCGCCGTGACGGAATAAATAAAATCCTCGCCGGCGCGGCGGACAAAAATCCCGTTGGTCTGCACCGCAAAATAAAGCTGGGCGATGACGGCGTTGCTGTCGCCGATGGCCGAGCGCAAAATAATCTGGCGCTGCGGCGCTGCGAGTCCATAGGCGGCCCAATCGGTCACGACATCCTTCACAAAATCTGCGATGCGCAGGCCGGTGATGGTTCTGACGAACTGCTGGACGGTGCCGGCGTCCGCCGGATATTTTTCGCCGGCTACTATCCAACCGTTCGTTCCCTGCCGTTGCAGCGTGAAATCATTTTCACCGCGCACTTCAATCTCGGCGACGGGCGCGGTCAGTTCGAGCAGGCGAGGGTCGCGGAAATCGTTCACCGAACCGCGCCAGGGCGACAAGATTTCCCCGGCCGTTGCGACGACGGCGTTCCAGCTTTCGCGCTTCGCATAAACCTGCGTCGCGTCGTTGGTGAGGCTTTTCCCGGCGTGGATGGAGGTGGAAAAATTCGTGCCGCTTCCAAGCCATAAATCCAGGCTGGCAGGCTGCAATCCGAACGGGGCCAGGTCTGCATTTGTGTCGTCCGTGACAAACTGGGTGATTCGCGCGGCCTGCAATTGTTGCAGCGCGCCGGTAATGAGGTCGTTGTTGGCACGGGCCTGCAACGGCCTCGTCATATGCCAGAGACGGTTTGTCGCGTCGCGATGCAGCTCGATGGCTATCGCGTCATTGGTCAGCACGATGGAATCAATATCATTTTGCCCGGCGTCCACGAGCGCGGTGCTGCGCCAGTCGGCGGCGGAGCGGGGAATCAATTTCAGCCAGCCGGCGTCGGCCACAAACACGCCGTCCACGCCCACGACGCGGAGATAAACCTGGTCGCCGGGCGCAGTCATGTTGCCGACATTCAACTGCCGGCTCTGGCCACTGGCCTGGATGACGATGGAGGCATGCGGGTTGTCAAAGCCGAATTCGGTGTCTGAATTTTTATGTTCGCGCAGTTGCGCCGCGCTGATTTTGGACGGCGTGAGTTTCTGAAGAGCGTCGAGCAGTGCTTCGATTGCCGCAGGCTGCGCCGGATAGGAAATGGGTTTTGACAGGAGCCATGAATTGTCTGCGCGGTCGGCTTGGATTTCCAGCGCGCCGTTCGGGATGATCTGCACGCTCGTGACGGACTGCATCTGCAAGCCGGGCAGGATGGCGCCGGCAACGCTTGCAGTCGGCCGGAAGTAGTGCTGGAAAATAATAATGAACGCGGCGAGCATCGCAGCGACGACAAACCAGCCCCATGTGCTTTTCGTGTTCATTATTTTCTGCGCGCGAACCAGACGATTCCGCCGAACAGCAAAATGGCCCCCGGCAGCGCGCCGAGCAGGAGCCACCGGACATTTTTTTGCTGTGCCTGGGTCATCGTCAGCCGAAATTCCGTAACGGGCCGCGGCCCGACGCCGTTGAGCAGCATTGGACGGTCCAGCAGCCAGTTGACAGCGTAGCCGGCGAAATCCGCGTTCGCGCCGGCTTTGATCATCTGGTTGTCGAGAAAAATGGAATCGCCCACGACGACCATGCGCGTGGTGCCACGCGTGCTGGCAATTCCGGGGACGGCCTTTTGTTCGACGGCGACCATGAGCGGATAACCGCGAGGCGCGGCGGCGGGATCGCCCGCGAGCGTGGATTGCGGGCTGGAAAAAACCAGCGCATCCACCTTCGGCGCGTCGGCGGGCGGATTTTGCGAACCCACCGAGCCGACGGGCCGCGGCAAAACCAATTGCAGCGCAAGCCCAGCCAGCGGATTGACGACGGGATGCGAACTGAAATTGTAAATGATCACGTCCTGACCGGAAGTCGTGTTCTTCGGGTCATGTTCTTCCACCGTGTCGCCAAGGACGGCGACGCCCCAGCGCGCGAGGATGGAATCAAGCCCGGTCGGCTCTTTGAGAGACAGATAATTGAAGAGCAGGAACAGCCGGCCGCCTTGCGCGAGGTATTGGTCAATTTTTTGAAGTTCCGTTTCCGAAAACGCCCCGCGCGGCCCGGCAATGATGAGCAGATTGCAATCGTCTGGAATTGTATTTTGACCGCGCAAATCCAACGGCGCATTCGTGACGTAATTATCCCGGAGAATCGCCCCGAATTTCAAGTAGCCGCTGTCGCCAGAATCATCCGGCGACGGCTCGCCGTCGCCTTGCAGAAAATACGCCTTGGGCTGCTTCGGATTTTCCAGCGCGAGCAGCACCGTCGTGAATATCAATTCGCCGTTGAAGGCGATGGGCTTGTGCGTGAATTCAGGCCTTTTATCGTTTGGATCTTCATTTGGGATTTGTTCGAGCGTGGTTTGGACGAGGCCGTCGCCGGGAACGATTTTGACGCGATTCCCGCCCGCATCGAAGATGATGAGATTTTTGTCGCCCTGCGAATTGAAGAACTGCTTGTATTGCTCCTTGGTTTTCTCCGCTTCGCCCGCGTCAAGCGTATAGTCCACGGTCTTCACGGAAATGTTCGGGTTTGCCGATTGATATTCTTTCAGCAATGTAACGATCTCTTGATACCACTCATCGCTCTTGTCGTAATAAACCGTCACGGCGACCTGGTTCGTGAGCGAACGGGCCACGATCAACGTGCGCGAGGACAATGGCTGCGCCTGCGAACTCAAATAAAACCGACCGGAAAATTTCGCGCCGAGATAATTCACCATCACGACCACCGCCAGCACCAGCGCCGTGCGCACAACCACGTCCAGGCCGATTTTCCAGCGGCGGCCCGGCGAGAAACTGAATTGTTTTTTTTCAGCCATCTTGTTTCATTTCCAGCGTCGGCTTTCCACCACGCGCAAAGTCAGGAACAAAAAGAAAAACGTGGCGGTCACATAAAAAACCGTCGTGCGCGCGTCCACAACGCCGCGCGCGAAATCATCCATCTGATCGAACAAGCCGAAACAGGATAGAACCTGCGACTGCCATTGGGCCGTGACAGGAATTAATCTCGCCAAAAAACTCAGCGAAAACAAACTCACGCCCAGCACAAAACTGATCATCGCCGCCGCCATCTGGCTGCGCGAAATGGCCGACGCAAAGCATCCCAGCGACAAAAACAGGCAGCCTGTGAGAAAAATACCGAGATACATCCCGCCGACCGTGCCCGCGTCCAGCCCGCCCGACTGGCTCGTGAAATGACGCACGATGGACAGGCACGCCAGCATCGGCAGCCACGCCACCATGTAAAAAATGATCGCCGCCGCGAACTTGGCCGCCACCACCTGCAAGTCGCTCACTTGCGTCGTCATCAGCGTCTCAAACGTGCCGGAAGATTTCTCCAGCGCGAACAGCCGCATCGTGATCACCGGCGCGACCAGCAGGACAATCAGCCAGAAAAAGTAAGTGCTGTAAAACATCTCCGTCACCGGCGCGGTGAAGGGCCTCGTGGCAAAGGCCGTCAACAACACCACGAAGCTCAAACTCGTCAGCACTGTCACCGACGCGATGATGACGTAGCCCGTGATGGAAAGAAAAAACGCCGCCAGATCCCGCCGCAAAAGTGCGGAAAAAATTCTCATCAGCTTTCCTCCTCCTCGTTCGGCTTCGTGACCTGCACGTAAATGTCCTCCAGCGAATGACGGCTGCGCGTCAATTCGCGCAACATCCAGCCCCGCTCGCACGCCAGTGCAAAAATCGCCGGGCGCAAATCGCAGCCGTCTCGCGGCGTCAGCGCGCATCGCTGAAATTCCCCGTCGCTCGCCGACACGTCGAATTTTTCGAGGCCCGGCAATTGCGAAAAGGCCGCGTTCAATTCCGCCACGCTGGCCCCGATTTCCGCGACGGTCTGGCTGCTGCCCTGCATCAGCTTTTGCAGGTTTTCCGGCGTGTCTGCCGCCAGGATTTTTCCATCGAACATGATCACCATCCGGCTGCAAATCATTTCCGCCTCCGGCAAGATGTGCGTCGAGATTAAAACTGTGTGTTTTCCAGCAAGGCTCTTGATCAATTGTCTGACCGAACGTATCTGATGGGGATCCAAGCCAATCGTTGGTTCGTCCAAAATGATCAGTTCCGGCTCATGAACCAGCGCATCCGCCAAACCGACACGCTGGCGATAACCTTTGGAAAGCTGCCCGATGATCCGCTTGCTCACGTCCGTCAGGCCGCACTGTTCCATCACCGTCGCCACGCGCTCGCGCGAACGCCTTCCGCTGAGACCTTTCAGCCGCGCGCGGAATTTCAAATATTCACGCACGCGCATTTCGGGATACAGCGGATTGTTTTCCGGCATGAAGCCGATCCGCCGCCGCACCTCGACCGAATCGTAAAAAACATCGAAGCCCGCCACGCGCACCGTGCCGCTCGTCGCCGGCAGGAAGCTCGAAAGAATCCGCATAGTCGTGCTTTTGCCCGCACCGTTCGGGCCAAGCAGCCCAACAATCTCGCCTCGCGCGACATGGAACGATACGCCGTTGACCGCTGTGCGGCCCGCGTAACATTTCGTTAAATTGGAGACTTCAATCATCGCTTTTCAACCGTCAAAACCTCGTGAAGTTTAGCTGAAAAATCATCATGCGGGCAACCGCTCATTTATTATAACAGGCAGATTGGCCTTTCGTTGCGTTCAAAATAATTTTCATCATTCTTATTATTCACCGTCGCCCTCGCCCTCAATTTTATTTTTAGAATGACGATGAGGATGAAAGTAATTGACTTTGTGGCCGTAAAATCGCAAAAGCCGTTTCGCGTGACCCCTTTCCTGGAAAATTTTTACGCCCGATGGCGCGCACAATCCGTCGCCGCGAACTTTTTGCGCGACGAGCAATTCCCGACCGAACGCCTCCTGCAAGGCGTCTGGCAACACCAGCGCCTCAAGCGCGGCGAATTGAAAACCGCCGATGGAAAAGCAATCCACATTTTTCATCCCGGATTCGCCAGCCTCGAAGGCGGCCCGGATTTTTGCAACGCCATTTTGCAAATCGGCGGCGACGCTCCGCGCTCCGGCGACGTGGAAATTGACCTGCGACCGGGCGGCTGGCGCGCCCACGGCCATGACCGGAACAAAAATTTCCAGAACGTCCTGCTCCATGTTGTTTGGGATGAGGCAAAGCCAGTTGAAAATGCGCCCGCAGTTCTATCGTTGAAAAATGTTCTCGACGCGCCGCTGGCCGAATTGAGCCTGTCGCTCGAAAACGAACCGCTGCGCGCACTGCCCGAAGCCCTGCGCGGCAAATGTTCCGCACCGCTGCGCGGGCTGGACGAAACACAATCGGCGGAATTGCTGCGCCAGGCCGCAAATGTCCGGTTTGAAAACAAGGCCGCCCAATTCCGGGCGCGCGCAAAAGACGCCGGCTGGGAACAGGCGCTCTGGGAAAATCTTTTCCGCGCGCTCGGCTACAAGCACAACGTCTGGCCGATGCAAAATCTTGCCGAGGCCAAGCCGGGGTGGGACTGCGGCGCAGGCTCGGCTTTTGAATTTCAGGCGCGCTTGTTTGGCATCGGCGGCCTGCTGCCGGAAGAATTGACCCGGTCGCAAAAAAGCTCGGACACCTATCTGCGGCGCGCCTGGGATTTCTGGTGGCGCGAGCGCGACGGGCTTGAAAATTGCATTTTGCCCCGCGCAGCCTGGAAATTTCACGGCCTGCGCCCCGCCAACCATCCGCAGCGGCGGCTTGCACTGGCGTCGCACTGGCTCGCGGATGAAAAGCTGGTTTCAAAAATTGAACGCTGGAGCGCGGCGGAAATTCACAACCAAAAACTTTTGAGTTCGCTGCTCGAAATTTTCCAGGTCGAACGCGATGAATTCTGGTCGTGGCACTGGACGTTCAAATCGGCGCGGATGAAAAAGCCGCAGCCGCTGCTCGGTGCCGCGCGCGTGACGGATCTGGCGGTCAACGTGGTTTTGCCGTGGCTGTGGATTCGTGGTGCTTGCGCACGGCCGCCGGGCGGCAACGGAAAATTCCAAGATGAGATCAAGCGGCGGTTTTTTGCGTGGCCGGCGGCGGAGGACAATTCCATTTTGAAGCTGGCGCGGCAGCGCCTGCTCGGAACTTCAAACGCGCGCGTTTTGAAAACGGCGGCGGCGCAGCAGGGGCTGATCCAGGTCGTCCGCGACTTTTGCGAACACTCGAACGCGGCCTGCGAGGAGTGCCGGTTCCCGGAACTGGTTCGCGCAGCAACAAGCTTTACGGATTCGGCGGTGAATCCTGTCGCGCTATGATGTCGAGCTTGGCGAAGGCGTTGTTTCCGAACGCCGCCGGAGGTTGTTTGGCGGCGACGGAATTATCCGGGTGCGGCTTTTTTGGCGGCACGTCCTCAGAAACTTCGCGGTTGTTTTTTTCCGCAGCGGGCACCTGGCCGGCGTCCTTCTGGTTTGGATTTTTGCCGCGTTTGTTGCGCGGCAGCGGGCTGATCATCACGTTGATGCCGCGCCCGATGAGCTTGGGCGCAAAATCGGGATGGCCGTAGGCGGCGATGTCGGCGAGAAACTTGTTGATGACGGCGAAGCCGACCTCGGTGTGCGCCATTTCGCGGCCGCGAAATTTCAGGGCGATCTTCACCTTCATGTCCTCGCAGAGAAAACCAATCGCGTGCGTCAGCTTGATGCCAAGGTCGTGCGGGTCAATGCGCGGGCTTAACTGCACTTCCTTGACGATGGAGGCGTGGTTATGTTTCTTGGTTTCCTTTTCCTTCTTGGCGATCTCGTAGCGGTATTTTCCAAAATCCACGAGCCGGCAGACGGGCGGCACGGCGGTGGCGGCGATTTCGACGAGATCCACGCCGTGATGCCGCGCGAGGTTCAGCGCCTCGGTGAGCGGGATGATGCCGAGCTGCCTGCCGTCCACTGCAATGACGCGGACTTCGCGGGCGCGGATTTTGCCGTTGACCCGGACGAACGAGGCGGGAGAAGAATTGCGTGGGGAAAAAGGGCGGCTCAAGGTGCTGGCAGCACCGGCACGGTGCTCGTCGGTTGTGGCATAACTGTAAATTTTGGCATCAAAAATATCGTCAGACTCCTGATTAATTAAGCTCTGCCGCCGCCCAATGCAAGCAAATAATTCACGGCAAAATCAGGCTTCTCCCCGGAACGCCTGGATGCTCCGGACAAAATCATCCGGCACGCCGAAGTCAAACCGCTCCGCGCCGGTCATTTCCAGCGCGAGATAACCTCCGCGCTGCCGCTGGATTTCCTGGGCGCGTGTTAGTTGGAATTCGCCATTGTCGCGAATGTTGTCGAGGATCATTTCGCCTAGAATTTCGTAAATCGAAGGCGCGAGCAGGTGCATGCCAAACCAGCCGAGCCAGGTTGATTCCGGCAAGCCGTCAATGTGCAGTTTTTCCTGCGCAACGGCCACGGCAGGTTTTTCAACGATGAGCGAAACATCAATCAGCCGGGGATTGTCCCGGCGGCGCGTGCCGGCAATCGTGCCGTAGCCTTTTAATTCTCCGGCGGAAATGCGGTTCACGGCGGAAACACTCTTGCCGTTCGAGACGGCACCCATTTCAGCAAGTTCGAGATAAGGTGAAACAGGTTTGCCGCGAAACAAATGATCGCCCAGCGCCAGCAGCACCATTTCACCGGCAGCAAAACTTTTCGTCTGGAAAACCGCGTGGCCGTAACCCTCCTGCTCGTATTGAACAGAAAAGCCGATGCGCTTCTCAAAATCACGCATCTGTTCCGCCTCGCGGAGGAGAGCGGGATATTTTTCCAGCCGCTTCAGATAATTGCTGTCCGGGCCGCGCAGATAATTGCGCACCATTTCATCCTCACCGGGCTGGACGATGATGCAAACTTCTTCGATGCCGGCGGCGGCGAGTTCGAGCAGGTGATAATGAAACAAGGCGCGGGCGATGCCGTCCTGTCCGACCACCGGAAACAGTTCCTTTTTCACCGCGTGCGACGCCGGGAAATGGCGCGTGCCGAGTCCGGCGATGGGAATGACTGCCTTGCGGAGTTTCATTTTTAAACATCAAACCGCTTCCAGCCGGTTGCGCCGAAGGCATACCGTTTGGCTCCGAACTCAATCGCGCCCGGCGAGGTGCCTTCAAAAATGTCCGGCATTCCGCCGACGCGTCGGGAAAATTCGACGGCGATCTGCGGGATATGTTCTTTCAGCGCCTCGATCTTGCCGAACACGGC
>CAYPTV010000012.1:0-18257 GCA_964413505.1 uncultured Bifidobacteriaceae bacterium
GCCAACCAGTCCAAGACCATCCGCCTGCCGGTGCATCTGGTGGACAAGATTTCCAAGATGCGCAAGACGGCGATGAAGCTGCAGGAGGAGCTTGGACACGAGCCGACGGACGAGGAGCTGGCCGATGAAATGGGGATGACCGCCGCACGAGTCAGGCAGATGCGGCAGGCGGCCATCCGCCCCGCGTCGCTCGACGCGCCGATCGGCGACGACGACTCGAACAATTTTTCCGACGTGGTGGAGGATGAGAACGCGACCTCGCCCTACGACAACCTGGAGGACAAGACCGTCGTCAACATGCTGCAGGACATGGTCAAGCATCTGGACGACCGCGAGGCGACAATTTTGGGTTACCGCTTCGGACTGGACGGCGGCTCGGAAAAGACGTTGGAGGAAGTCGGCGTGAAGTTCGGCGTCACGCGCGAGCGCGTCCGCCAGATCCAGAACCTCGCGCTGAGAAAGCTCCGCAAAATGATCGAGAAACTGGAGATGGAAAAAAAACCGGAAGAATGATTTATGCCAGACGTCACGCCCTCAGAAATCACCGCCGCCATCCGCAACGTCCCGGATTTTCCCAAGCCGGGCATCCAGTTCAAGGACATCACTCCCGTGCTCGCCGATGCACGGCTGTTCGCCGGCGCAATTGATTTGCTCACGGAAAATTTCAAGCCCGGCTCCGTGGACGCGGTCGTGGGCATTGACGCGCGCGGATTCATTTTCGCCGCCGCCGCCGCAGTGAAGTTAAAGGCCGGGTTCGTGCCGGTGCGCAAGAAGGGCAAACTGCCACACACCACACATGAGCAGGATTATGCGCTGGAATACGGCCATGCGACCGTGGCGATGCACATTGACGCGCTCAAGCCCGGCGCGCGCGTGCTGCTGATTGATGATTTGCTTGCAACCGGCGGGACTTCCGCCGCCGCCGCCGCGCTCGTGAAAAAACTTGGCGCGGAAATTTTGGAGGCCAGCTTTCTGATTGAATTGAAATTTCTGGATGGCCGCGAAAAGTTGAATGGATTTCCGGTCCGCTCAATCGTCACCTATTAAGCAGGAGACGATGTGAGGAGACTCATTCTGAAAAATCCGCAACCCGCAATCTCTAATCCGAAATTAAAATGAGACTCGTCACCTCGTTTCCTACGCCGGACTTGTCTTCGCCAGAATTTCCGTGATGACCGCGCCGCCGTCCGGGTAATCCTTCCGCGCTTCGAGGCGCACGAGCAATCTGTGCGCGAGAACCATTTGGGCAACGGTTTTGACGTGGGCAACGGAAACGGAATCAGTTCCCTGAATGGCCGCCAGCGCCTGCGCCGCGTGAAATAATCCCAGCGACCCGCGCGGACTCGCGCCCAGTTTCAAAGCCGGATGCTCCCGCGTCGCGCGCACGACCGCGACGAGATAATCGCAAACACTCGACGGCACGCGGATTTCGCGGACGCTGCGCTGGCATTTCAAAATTTCCGCCGCATTGCTCACCGGCTGGATGGTTTCGATGGGATGCTGCGTTTGGTTGCGCTCGCACATTTTCTTTTCCTCGGCGGCGTCGGGATAGCCGAGGCTCAAGCGCAGGAGAAACCGATCCATTTGCGCCTCCGGCAGACGAAACGTGCCCTCCTGCTCAATCGGATTTTGCGTCGCCATGACCATGAACGGTTTTTCCAGCCGGTAGGAAACCTTGTCCATCGAGACCATCCCCTCGCCCATCGCCTCAAGCATCGCGGCCTGCGTGCGCGGGCTGGCGCGGTTGATTTCGTCCACGAGAACCATTTGCGCGAACAGCGGGCCGAAGCGGAAATCCGGCCGGCCCGTCGTCGGGTCGAGGATGAAATCGCCGATGACATTTTCGGGCTGCAAATCCGGCGTGCATTGGATGCGCTTGAACGTGCAGCCGATGCTCTGCGCGATGGCGCGCGACAGCATCGTCTTGGCCACCCCCGGAACGTCCTCGAACAAAATATGTCCTTCCGCAAAAAGCCCGGCGACGGCGAGCGTCACCTGCGGCTCCTTGCCGACGATGACGGTCTGGACGTTGGCGATGATTGTTTTTGCGATTTCGGAAAGTTGCGCGGCGGAAAAATTTTCGACCGGCGGCGGGGTGACGACGAGCTTGATTTTTTCGCGCCGGGCGACGTTGTCGGGCGGCATGAGGATGTCCTTGCCGCAGTTCGGGCAGATGAAATTTTCGCCGATGGCCGATTCGGGGATTTCCAGCGGCTGTCCGCAATGATGGCAAATGCGCTTGGGCATGACTGGGTTTAGCTTCCCGACGGTCCAAACGCAATTCCATTTTCAAAAATCGTTTCCGCCGCTAGACTCGCCCCGACGGGCTGGCTGAATATTTTTTCATTTAATTGCACAAGTTCCTTTGAACATCTAAAATTGGCTTACAGGTGAGCCTGAAAATAAATTCAAACCTGAATAAGCAGCCTGGAACCGACCTGTTCACGCGCCGCGTTTCCATTTTGACGGTTTGCCTTGTCGTGATCACCCTTCTTTCGGCTCTCTGGCCAATCTATCGTGCGTTTTTGAATATCGAGATTGACGTCAATGAGGGATGGAACGCCTATTACGCCGACGCAGCGATGGGACGGATGCCACTCTATCCATCCCATGATCAGCTCATCACCAACAACTATCCGCCGCTTTCTTTCTATATCGTGGGCGCGTTCGGACGATTGATCGGCGACCCGGTTCTCGCCGGACGGTTGCTCTCGCTGGGAGCCGTCGTGGTGATTGCTTTTGGTGTTGGTTGCTCAATCAAACGGCTTGGTGGCGACGAGGCGGCGGCAGGAATCGGCGCACTGTTTTTTATGGCGACCATGTGCCGTTTTTTTACCGGCTATGTTGGGATGAACGACCCGCATTTGCTCGCACAAGCCGTGATGACCGTTGGCTTTGTCGCATTCCTGCGGGCCATGGAACGTAACCGCGACTATGCGACACCGATTCTCTTGATGGTGGTTGCGGGCTTTATCAAGCATGACATTGTAGTTATGCCGCTGACGGCTATGGTATGGCTTGGCATGCATAGACCGCGACAGATGTTCAAATCCGGGATCCTCGCATCTTGTTCAATCATCCTTGGATTTGCAATCTGTTTTGCCATCTTTGGTTCGGACTTCTGGAGCAATCTTATGTCTCCGCGGGTGTTTCTATGGAAACAAGCCGTCGGTGCGGCTGGACATTTGCAGTGGGTGGCGGTTGGTCTGGTCGCATGGATTTATGTCGGCATCACCCGGAAGTCAGATCCAGCAATACAGTTATGCAACCTCCTGAACATACTTGGCCTCCTGATGTTCTTCGTTCAAAAAGCCGGTGATGGCGTGGCCTATAACGCCCAGTTTGAACTGGTCTTCGGCTTGTCCATTGCTTTAGGTCTCGCCTTCGCGCAGGCATCATTTCTGCCTTTGGCTCGGCACCATTCGCCGGACGCACTGCGATTTATCCTTCTTCTTGCAATTTGTATCCGGCTTCTCGCATCAGCACGCCTTGAGCCGCTGAAGCTGCTGGCCGATCCGGGTTTCCACGCTGAAATCGCCAATCGTGAAACCGCCATGTCAGCAACAATAACACGCATCAAAAGCATACACGGAGATGTTCTTTGCGCCTCAACACTTGCCTGTTACCGGGCCGGAAAACCTTTTATCATTGATTCGTTTAACGTCCGCGAACGAATTCTAACCGGCCATCTTCCACCCGATACGATCAGCAAGCTCATCGCCAGCGGAAAATTGACGGTCGTGGACGAAGACCCACTCCTACATTGGTGATTTTTTAAACAGTTTTCATCGCCGCATTTCCCGCTAATCTCTCGACGATGCACCCGCAGCAAAATCTAAACCTCGGTGCCCCTCACTAAATGGCGAACACTCTTTTGCGCGTCCGAGATTATGATCTGGCCGCGACGCTGGATTCAGGGCAGGCCTTCCGCTGGCGCGAGAAGAACGGCTCGTGGACCGGCGTCGTCGGAAAGAACTTTGTGCGCCTGACTCAAACGCACGAGGGAATTGCCGCCGAAACCGCCGTGCCGCAAAAAGACTGGAACTGGCTGCGCGAATTTCTACAGACTGAAACTGAACTGGAGACTGTTCTTAAAACCTTTCCCGATGACGATCCGATGCGCGCCGCAATCGCCGCATGTCGCGGTCTGCGATTGTTGCGGCAGGACCCGTGGGAATGTCTCGCGTCGTTCATTTTGTCCTCGACCAAGCAGATTGTGCAAATCCGCCAGATTGTTTCCCTGCTCTGTGAACGCTTTGGCGAGCCAATCTGTAGCGTCGAGCCTCTGGCTCGACCCGATTCGGCCAGAGGCCGAACGCTGCGATTTGCCTTCCCCACGCCGCAACGCATCGCCTCCGCATCCGAAGCCGATCTGCGCGCCTGCAAGATGGGTTTTCGCGCACCAAACCTTCTCGCCGCCGCGCACCAAATCTCCGACGGCAGATTTGATTTGGGGAAAATCCGAAAACTAAATTACCTCGAAGCGCGACAGGAATTGATGAAGCTGCGCGGCGTCGGAGGCAAGATCGCCGACTGCGTTCTGCTGTTCGGCTACGGATTTGATTCCGCCTTCCCGGTGGATGTGTGGATTGAGCGCGCGTTGCAGAGGCTTTATTTTCCCCGCCGACGTGCCTCTGAAAAACGCCTGCGCCACTTTGCCGCGACGCATTTCGGCCCGCACGCCGGTTACGCGCAGCAATATCTTTTTCATTACATCCGCACGAAATTGGAATAATAATCTGCGCGTGCAACAGTTCCTGACCAGACTCGCCGCCCGGCCCGCGCCCGCAATCTTTGCGTTCAGCCTCCTGCTCTTTTGCAGCGGCACCTGGATTCTGCCGCTGACCGACCGCGACGAGCCGCGCTTCGCCGAGGCCAGCCGCGAAATGTTGCAGCGCGGCGATTACATCGTCCCGTGCTTCAACGGCGCGCATCGCTTCGACAAACCGCCGCTGATTTACTGGGCGCAAATGGCTTGCTACAAATTGTTCGGCGAAAATGCGTTCGCCGCGCGGCTGCCGTCGGCATTGTTCGCCGCGGGAACATCGCTGCTTATTTTTTCCTGGGCACGACGTTTCACAAAATGGCAGACGGGTATCGCGGCGTCCGTGATTTTCACGACCTCGCTTCAGATGCTCGCCAACGCGCGGCTTGCCACGGCGGACATGCCGATGATTTTTTTCGTGGCCGCCGCCGCATGGAGCGGCTGGGAAATGACGCGGGCGGACACCAACAAAAAATGGTTCTGGATTTTTCACGTCAGCCTCGCGCTCGGGTTTCTCGCCAAAGGCCCGGTAGCGTGGCTGCCCATCGGCGGATTGCTTCTGGGAAAATGGCTGCGACCAAAGGAATTTGATTTCTCCCTGCCGCGTTTTGCCTTGGGCATGGTTTTGACTCTGGCAATCATCGCCGTCTGGGGAATTCCCGCGCTGATCGCGACCAACGGCGAATTTTTTACCGTCGGCATCGGCCATCACGTCATCTTCCGCTCGGTCGGCGTGATGGAAGGACATGGTGGAAAAAGTTTGATCAACTATTTTCTGTTGCTGCCGTTTTTCTTCATCACTTTTTTCTTCAGCTTCTTTCCATGGGCGATCCGCGTTCCAAAGGCGCTCTGGAACTGGCGGTCTTCCAGTGCCGCGGACACGTTCGGATGGTATTTGCTGGTGCAGGCTGGAATTGTGTTTCTAACTTTCACGCTCGTGCGCACCAAGCTGCCGCATTACACGCTCCCCGCTTTTCCTTTCATCGCCATCTGGATCGCGCGGGCGATTCCAGGCTTGAAGATTTTCAGATGGGCGGCGGCAATGACGGTTTTCATCGTCGCCCTGACAACGGCAGGTTTTGTGGCGGCCAAAACGGAGTTCGCCTCGCACCAGCTTTTTGAACAGGCAAAGCCGTTTCTCAAGCCTGAAATGAAACTTGCCGCCGTCGGATACGACGAACCAAGCCTGGTCTGGGAATTTCGCGGTATCGTCACCAACGACATGCAAACGCTTGACGCAAATGAGGCTGCCGGTTTTCTTCGCGAAACAAATCCCTCCGTCCTCATCGTGCCGACCGGCTTTTACAAGACCAACCTGGCATCTCTGGCAACAAATGCCGTGACCGTTCAAGTTCATGGCTTCAACACCGTCAAGGGCGCGAGGGTTGACCTCACCGCCGTCATCAATCGCTGAACAAATCGCATGAACCTCGAAGTCCTTTTCACACCGGCGGATTTCGCCGCACTCGCCAGCCGTGATTTGAGCGGAACCGCCTGCGTTGTGTTCGACGTGCTGCGTGCCACCAGCACGATTGCCACCGCGCTGCACAACGGCGCAAAGGCCATCATCCCCGTCGCCGAAATTTCCGAGGCGCTGGAGTTGAAAAAATCGCGCCCCGAAGTCCTGCTTGGCGGCGAGCGCAACGGCGTCCGCATTTCCGCCGGCGGAATTGATTTCGACCTCGGCAATTCCCCGCGCGAATACACGCCGACAAAAGTCCGCGGCAAAACCGTCGTTTCCACCACCACCAACGGCACCCGGGCGCTTCGAGCCTGCGCCGGGGCCAGGATAATTCTGGCCGCCTCATTTTTGAACCTCGGCGCGACGGCTGAATTTCTCCGGCGCAATAAGATTGGGAACATCATAATCGTTTGCGCCGGCACGGGCGAGAACGCCGCGCTGGAAGACACTTTGGCGGCGGGCGCGCTGTGCGAAGTGGTGTCCGGCGGTTTTGGCGGAGGTGCCAATGCCGCTTCGGTCGAGGCTGCACGGCACGCCTACGCGCAGGCGAAGTCCAACCTGTCCGGGGCGATGCGCGATTCGGAGAACGCGCGGCGGCTGCTGGCAAACCCGGACTTGCGCGACGACGTGGCCCTCTGTCTACAACGCGACACCTGCTGGCTCGTCGCCCGGATGGAAGCGGATGGCGCGCTCCGGATTGCCACGCCGTAGGTTGGTGAAACAGTTTGCTTCGGCTAACTACTTCGGATGCCAGCGATGGTGGAAAAACAGCGTAGTGGCTCCCCGACAGAAGACTGCATTCGCCATTTCTCGAAAAGTTCGGCGGTCTGCCGACACGCCGCTACGTTTCACTTCCAATAATTCCAGTCCACGTCGGGAAAGATATTGTCGCGCGACTCGGCTTCCGCCAGCCATTTTTCATCCACGCCGGTGGCGGTCAACTGGTCGTGCAACGCGATGAAGCGGAGCAGATGGTCTTTGACGCGACGACGCGCGTAGTCGGGACTCGTCCCGGCACGCAGGATGAACGGCCAGTCGCTGGCCTGCGCCAGCAGCAGTTCGCGCGCAGCCTGCTTGAGTGCGCGCTTTTGCAACACGGTGGATTTCTTCGCGAATTTCTTCGCCAGCTTGCTCATGCGCTCCTGCGCGACCTGCAAGTGCGGATAAATCCATTCGTTGGTCTCGTTGAGCCACGCGCGCAGGTAGCCCTCCTCGCCCCAGCTCGAGGCGCTTGGCGTGGCGACCTGGTTGGTCGGATGACGCGAGAGATATTCGCCAGGCGTGATGAGCGAAATGATTTTCTGGTCGTTGAAAGCCTTGCGCGCAAAGCAGTCCAGAAACTCCGGCCCTTCATACCACCAATGACCGAACAATTCCGCGTCATAAGGCGCGACGATGAGCGGCGGACGGTCCAAAAGTCCGGTGAGCTTCTGGACTTGCGCAACTCGTTCGTTGAGAAAATGCCCGGCGTGTTCGCTGGCGGCCTGCAACGCCGCGCTGCGGTCGTAAATCTGTTTTTCGCCGGCACCGGTGATCTTATAATATTTCATGCCGGTGAACCCCCGATTTTGCGGCGACGGCAGATGCGGCTTGACGTAATCAAAGTCGAGGTCGAAGCCGACGTCGCGGTAAAAGTCGCGGTAGCGCGGATCGCCGGGGTATCCTTCGTGCTTGCTCCAGACCTGGCGGGAGGAATCGAAGTCGCGCCCGAAGGCGGCGATGCCGTTGGGCGTGAAAACGGGCGCGAACGTTCCGTAACGAGGCCGCGGTTTGGCATGCAGCACGCCGTGGGTGTCGAGGATGAACCAGCGGATGTTTGCCTCCTGCAGAAATTCCTCCACGCCGGAAACATAGGCGCATTCTGGCAGCCAGATTCCGCGCGGGTCGCGCCCGAAGCAATCGCGATAATGATCGCGCGCCGTGAGAATCTGCGCGCGGACGGACGGCGGATGATTGGCGAGCAGCGGCAGCAGCCCGTGCGTCGCGCCGGTCGTGATGATTTCAACGCGGCCTTCGTCCTGAAATTTCTTGAAGGCACTGACAAGATTGCCTTCGTAGTAACGCCAGGTTTCACGCGCAAGGGAAAATTTGTGGTGATACATCCAGGCGAGTTCGCGGTAGGCCCGGTCCCAGTGTGTGCGGTGGATTTCCTTCTCGGCCAGATCAATGAGGCCGTTCAAATGCCGCTCGTAACGCGCGCGCAGCAGCGAATCGCCAAGCATCGTGCAAAGCGTCGGTGAAAGCGAGAGGGTCAGTTTCGCGTCAATGCCGTCGCGCCGCCAGCCTTCCAATATCTGGATGAGCGGAAGGTAGGTTTCGGTGACGGCCTCGAAGAGCCAGCTTTCTTCCAGAAATTTTTCATGTTCCGGGTGTCGCACGAACGGCAGATGCGCGTGCAGGACGAGTGAAAGGTAGCCTTGCATGAATCGCGGAAATTATTCGTCCAGCTTGTCGGATATCCATTGCGCGATGGATTTGGCCCTGATCAAAAAGGCTATGCCAAGCACGCCGGAAATTGATTTGAGAGCACAGGGCAGAATTTCAATGGGCACATTTTTATGTTTGCACAGGGCGCAATACAGCGCAATGTCAACAATCGTCCACCCGATCAACGCCGTGGCGATGACCCGGACCAGCATCAAAGCTCCCCGTTCCGGCGCGTCCATAACGATCACAGGTTTTCGGGCAGCGGAGCCTTGAGGGACGGATCCTGCGGATGCGCGCCGACATCGCCGCGATATTCCGTCTCGCGGCTGAATTTTAAGTCCGCCGCGCGCGTGTCCGCGCCGTCGGCGCAAACGGCCATGGCAGGCAGGTCGTATTTTCCGTCCGGCAGCGCGAAGCGGAAGCTGAAGGTGCCGTCGGAACGCAGTTTGATTTTGTGACCGCCCAAGGTGACTTTCGCATCCGGCTCGGTCGCGCCGTAAATGATGAGTTCGGCGTTGACGTTGAACCAGAAGCCCTTTGACTTTTCCATGCCGCCGAACGGGCTGGACAAACTGGAGACGCCGAGGCTCGAAACTCCGAGCGAGGAAATTTCGTGCGCGAGCTTGCGGCGGATCAGCTCGGTGATCTCAAGCGATCCCATCCAGACACGGCGCACCTGGTCTATGTTGATGACTTTTGCGAGTGCTTCTTCCTGCTGCGGAGTCCACGTCGCGGGCATTGGCGACGGCGTCGAGGTGGTGACGCGCGGCAGATCGGGATGGCCGTGGCGGCGCAGTTCTTCAATCGCCTGCGCGAGCGGCAAATTTTCGCAGACGGCCTGCTTGATGATCTCCATCAGCTTCGCAAACGGAAATTCAAACGGGATCGTTGCGAACTCCGTGTCGTCCTCGGCTGAAACGGCGTCGGGCGGCGTCATGGTGCCGCCGGAAACGGAGATGTGCGTCCATTTGCCGAGCGCGGAATAGTAGCCGAGTTCGGCGACGTAGGAATCTCCGGCGCGCTCGACGTGGGTGAACCAGTGGCGCGATTCAGGATGGACGTGGATTTCGTAAGCGGGATGGCCTTCAATCTTGTGCGCGTAAATTCGGAGGACGAGATGGCCGTCGGTGGAAAGGGAGTTGAGTTTGACCTGCTGTGCGTGCGTCAAATCCCAGTGCGCGTAAAGCCAGTGCGGGTCGCGGGCGGTGAGAAATAATTTCTTCGTGCCGTAGGATTCCGGCAGTTCGGATTCCTCTGTCGGAAAAGTTTGCGCAGGCGCCGTCGCGCCGAGCGAATATTTCTGGCCCGGCCCGCTGGCGGGCGGCGCGGCGGGCGAATCGCCTTCGGACAAAATGGCGGGCGGCTCGATTTTTTTCCTGCGGGTGTAGGTGCGGCGGACGAGGGTTTCGGAAGTGACTTCGGTTTTTGGCGATGCGGACCCTTGTTGCTTTGGGTTCAAAATGCTTTTCGCGGCGGCGGCGATGCCTTGGAACAGGGATTTTTTTGTGCGCGGCGGCTTTGTTTTTGGCGGCGCGGCGCTTTCTTCGGGCGCGTCAATCTTTTCCGGTGTTTTGACGCGTGCGGAGACTTTTCTTTTGGCTGGCGCGGATGCTAGTTTTGTTTTCATAACCGCAAATCCTAAATCCTTGTGTCGGGCGCAGGCTTTTGTGGCTTTTGTTGCCGACGCAGGAATCTACGTTGGAAACAAAACGGATGCAACCGCAAAATTTTATCCGGGGTGTGCATAAATTTTACCTAAACAAGCTTGCCAAATACCCTGCGCTGTTGTCTGATGGCACCTGCCCTTGACATGAGTGCCAATGGAAAACAGAACAAGAAGGACACGATTTTCGTCGTGGACGACGAGCCGATGCTGCTGGATCTCGCTTCGGCAATCCTCGAACCGCTCGGCTTCAACGTCCAGACTTTCCGCGATCCGAAGAGGGCGCTCCGGGAATTTCCCGCCGCCAGGCCGACGGTGGTCGTGACCGATTATGCGATGGGCGAGATGAACGGGCTGGATTTGGTTCGCGAGTGCCGCCTCGTCAATCCCCGCCAAAAGACCCTCCTCCTGAGCGGCACGGTGGACGAAACGATTTACGAAGGTGTGACCGCAAAGCCGGACCGTTTTCTCGCCAAGCCCTATCAGGTGCGGGATTTCATCGAGTCCCTGCAGGAGCTCATCGCAAGCTGAATCGCTTTTGTGCGACGCAAAATCTTTGTCAGAAATCATTGAACAAAACGTCAGCAGGACTGGACTATGAAAAAAATCGCCTGGGCCATCGGAATCTTGGTGCTGGTATTGGTTGTAACAGCGGTTCTTGTCGTCGGGGTGTTTCTCGACAGGATTGTCAAGGCTGGCGTCGAGACCGTCGGCCCGAAAATCGTCCAGGTTCCCATCACATTGGACAAAATCAACCTCTCACTCCTCACCGGCTCGGCCAAGGTCAAGGGACTCGTTGTCGGCAATCCCGAAGGCTACAAGACGCCATTCGCCATCAGCGTCGGCACGGCGTCCGTCGGCGTGAACCCCTTCACCGTCATGTCGGACAAAATCGTCATCCGCTCGGTCGAAGTCCAAAACCCGGAGATCACCTTTGAAGGCGGCTTGGGCGGCAACAACCTGGGCAAGATCATGGACAACGTGGACGCCGTCGCCCAATCCGGCGGGCCGCCTTCCACAAGCAAGACCGCCTCTGCAAGCAGCAAGCCCGCAAAAAAAATTGAAGTGGACGACTTTCTCATCACCGGCGCCATGGTCCATGTCAGCCTCACCGGACTGGGCGGCAGGGAAATGACACTGCCGCTGCCGGACATTCATCTCACCAACCTGGGCAAAGGCAGCGACGGCCTCACCCCCACGGATCTGACACGGGCGGTTTTTCAAGCCATCACCACCACCACCATCAAAGAGGTCGCCAGCGCCACAGCGAATGTCGGCAAAGGTTTGGAAAAACTCGGCGGCGCGGGCGTGAACAAGCTCAAGAGCGGCCTCGGCGGACTTTTCGGGAAATAAAGTGCGGCGGCGCACTTGGGTGGTGGGTTAAAAGACCACCGTCAACGCCTGCTCCCGAATAATGAGGTCAACTCCAAGCTATAATCAGGGCAGCTCACACCAGAACCGAATGGATAGGGAGCGCGCAAACAATAAGCCTTACGCCGATCTGCGAACAATGCAAATGTGTTTGAGGATGTGTCAGGATTATGCAGTTAACAAACTTTCTGGTTAGGGCGCGTCGCTCCGTGCGCGCCGTCGGTTGCAAAACTACGGTGCTGAATTTTCACTCCACTCGCCGGCTTGCAGCCACGGCTTGAGTTTAGGCGTTTCACGTCCGCCCCAATCAATTTGTTTCACGGCCTCCCTCACCTGTTTCCTCCCCAAGAGGACCGGAGCCGGATTTCTGGTTCGCGAAAGTTCTTCCGTCCAAAACCTCAAAAATCCGGCTCTGACGGCTGAAAATGGGCAAAAATCGCCAAATTCGTCACTTTTTGGAGGTTTTGCGTCGCGTTCGCGAGGTTATTTGCGACAAATAACCTCGTAGCTGTCATAAATAACCTCGTAGCTGTCGTAAATAACCTTGAGCGCGACATAAATAACCTTGTCTGCGCGCCGCAAAACCTTGTTTCCGGCATAAATAACCTTGTTTCCGTGCCAAATAACCTCAGCCGGGAAGCGTAAAACCTCGTCTGCGCCATAAATAACCTTGATTGCGGGGCAGAAAACCTTGAATGGCAGCGGTCAGCCATCCGGCTTCACAGCCAGGTCATCCAGCAAGGCAGGGACGCCGCAGCGCGCCGACGCTGTCAATAAATCAAGCCGGAACGGGCAGTTGTTCCGGCTGTTTTATTTTTTTACATGCCCTGCGAATTTGATTTGCAAGCGCGGCGGTTTGCTTCTAGAGTCAGACTGAAACCCGAAAGTTAAAGGTTATGTATTTTGGCGTTGATTATTATCCCGAGCACTGGGTCTTTCCCTACGGCGGCACCGCCGAAAATCCTGAGGCTGTCTGGGAGCAGGACGCCGAGCTGATGGCAAAAGCCGGCATCAACGTGGTCCGCATCGGGGAATTTTCCTGGGGCATTTGCGAACCCGAGGAGGGCAAGCACGATTTTCTCTGGCTGCGCCGGGTCATGGACATCATGGCGCGTCACGACATCAAGGTGATCCTGGGCACGCCCACCGCCGCGCCGCCGGTCTGGCTGGCAAAGAAGCATCCTGAAATCCTGCCGCTCGACGAAAATGGCGCCGTCAAGCACGAGGGCACCCGTCGCGCCATCTGCCTTTCGAGCGATACTTACTGGGATTATTCCAAACGCATCGTCATCGCCATGGCCGAGGCGCTGGGCGATCATCCGCAGCTCATCGCCTGGCAGATAGACAACGGGATGGGCGCGAACGACTCGGAATTTTCCTTCAACGACGCCACGCGCAAGGAATGGCAGATGTGGCTGGAGGCCAAATATGAAAAGATAGAGACGCTCAACGACCTTCTCGGACTGCGCTTCTGGGGACAGACCGTTTCGTCGTGGAACCAGGTGCCGATGCCCATGCGCTCCCCCGCCCCGCACAATCCGGCGCTGCTGCTGGACTGGAACCGTTTCAGCAGCGACACGATGGTGCAGTTCGTCAAGATGCAGGCGGACCTTTTGGGCAAGCACAGCCCGAAGCATCCCGTGACCGTCACGATGCGCGCGTTCCTCCGCAAATACGACCACTACGACATGGCGGACGCGGTGGATTTTGTCTCCATTGAAAGCAACGCCGTCGTGAAGGCGAAAACCTCCGAGCTGGCCTGCGACATTGACCTGCTGCGCTCGCTGAAAAAGTCGAATGTCAAAACGCCCGACGGCGACACCGGCTTCTGGGCGATGGAGCAGAAGGTCGGGCAGGTCAACTGGCAGGATGTGAATTCGCTAGTGCGCCCCGGGCTAATCCGGCTGTTTGCCTACCAGCTTGTCTCACGAGGCGCGAGCGGCATCCTGTTTTTCCGCTGGCGCCAGCCGCGCATCGGCTGCGAGAAATTTTACGGCGCCGTGCTGCCGCATCATCTCCAGGGCAGCAGCCGCGTCTTCAGGGAAATCTGCCAGTTCGGCGAGGAGTTGAAACTGCTCGCGCCGACCATCAGGGACACAAAAATCATCGCCGAAGTCTGCATCCTATACAGCCACGAAAACGACTGGGCGCTGCTACAGCCAAACCAGCCGAACAAATTTTTCAGCCTGCGCGAGCACATCCAGCTCATCTACAATTCGCTGCACGATCGCAACATCCCGGTGGATTTCGCGAAGCCTTCGGAGGATTTGTCGAAATATAAGATCGTTTTCGCGCCGTCGCTCCATGTGCTGTCGTCCGCCGAGGCCGACCGGTTGAAACTTTACGTGCAGAACGGCGGCACGCTGGTCGGCACGTTCAACACGGGCCTCGTCAACGAGCACCATATCGCGCCCGACACCGGCTGCCCGAACGAATTGACCGATCTGTTCGGCCTCGAAGTCCTGGAATTCGACCCGCTGCCGCCCGGCGAGGAAAACCACCTCACGTTCAAGGGCGCGTTCCCGACGAGCCATCTGCATCCGGCAAAGCTCTGGTGCGACATCATCGAGCCGAAGGGCTGCCAGATCCTGGCGAACTACGCAAAGGATTTTTACGCGGGCCGCCCCGCGATGACCATGAACACGTTCGGCCTCGGCAAGGCCATTTACATCGGCACGATGAGCCACCAGCATTTTTACAACGACCTCGCCGGCTGGCTGCGCCAGATGTGCGCTCTCCATCCGCTGCTCAAGGTTCCCGAAAATGTCGAGGTCAGCATGAGAGAAAAGGACGGCACCCGCGTTTATTTCCTGCTCAACCACCAGAACTCGCCGGTGCGAATCCAGTTTTACAAACCCATGCACGACTTCCTCACCGGCAACAACTTCTCCGGCAATTATGATCTGCCGCCCTATGGCGTCCTCGTTCTCGATGAACATCCCGAAGACAAAAACTCTGGCGTTCCGGCCTGATTTTGGTTTCTCATTCCGGCGGTGATTTTTCTCAATCTAATTTTGGCCGCGTTCGCGCTCTTGAGTTTTGCGCTCGCGCTCTGGCAGTTTCTCGCCGCGCGAAGATTCCCGCTGCACAAGCGCACCGCCATGGCGGATTTCACTCCCGCCATTTCAATCCTCAAACCGCTCAAGGGCTGCGACGCCACCACCGCCGAATCGCTCCAAAGCTGGCTCAGTCAAAATTATTCCGGCCAGACGCAAATCCTCCTCGGCGTCGCCGACGCAAACGACCCAGTCTGCCCGATCGTCCGGGAACTGATCCAGAAAAATCCCGGCCGCGACGCGCAACTTGTGATCTGCAGCGAACCGCTCGGCGCGAACGCCAAGGTTTCCAAGCTCGCCCAGCTTGAACCGCACGCCCGGCATGATCTGATTTTGATTTGCGACGCCGATGTCCGCGTGCCGCCGGATTTCCTCGCCAACTTCGTCGCACCGTTGCGCGATCCAAACACCGCCTTGGTCAACTGCTTTTACCGCCTCGCAAATCCGACGACGATGGCGATGAAATGGGAGGCGGTCGCCATCAACGCCGATTTCTGGAGCATGGTTTTGCAATCGCTGAGCCTGAAGCCGCTCGACTTTGCGCTCGGCGCGGCGATTTTGATCCGGCGCAATGCGCTCGCGCAAATCGGCGGCTTCAAGTCGCTGGCGGACTGTCTCGCGGACGATTACCAGTTGGGCCACCGCATTTTCAAAAACGACCATGGCATCGCGCTCTGCACCGTTGTCGTGGAATGCTGGGACGCGCCGATGGGCTGGCACGACGTCTGGAAACACCAGCTCCGATGGGCGCGGACCATTCGCGCCTGCCAGCCCCTGCCCTATTTTTTCAGCATCCTCTCAAACGCCACGCTCTGGCCGCTGCTCTGGGCAGTCGTTTCAACCGCAGCGGCGACAACTTACTGCGCGCCGATGACGGCGCTCATTTTTTTATCTTTGCGGATCATTCTCGCGCAAAAACTGCAGCGCCGGTTCACGCCGGATGGCAGATTGATTTCCACGTTCTGGCTCGTGCCGGTGAAAGATTTGCTGCAGACGGCGATTTGGGTCGGCGCATTTATTGGCAACACCGTCGAATGGCGCGGCCGAAGAATGAAGCTGCGGCGTGACGGAACCTTGGCTGAAGAAAAGTAAGTGGCCTGCCGAGTGGTAGCTCGCAGCGAAGCGAAGAGCGAAGACTGGGCGATGAGGGATTCGAACCCCCGACCGTCTCCGTGTAAAGGAGCTGCGCTAACCACTGCGCCAATCGCCCGCCTTTCAAGTCTAGTCGTTAAATCGTGAATCGTTCAATCGTTAAATCGGTTCACGATGCAACCATTCAACGAATCTCGCCTTGAAATCCCTGCTGCCGCAACGCCTCGAACAACACCAGCGCCACGCAATTCGACAGATTCAACGAACGCGATTCTGCATTGAACATCGGAATCCGCAGCCATCGTTCGCGATGCTGCTCCAGCAGTTGTTTCGGCAATCCCGCCGTCTCACGACCGAACACCAGATAATCATCCGGTGAAAACTTTGCTTCACCATAGAGTTTCGCGCCGATCGATTCGATGAACCACAGCCGTGCGGTCGCCGGAAGTTTCTCCGCGAACGCCGTCCAGTTCTTCCAGCGATGCCACTCGACCTGCTGCCAGTAATCCATGCCCGCGCGCTTGAGCTGCGCGTCGTCCAGCTTGAAGCCGAACGGCTCGATGAGATGTAAAACGGATTTGGTGGCCGCGCACAGCCGCGCCACGTTGCCCGTGTTCGGCGGAATCTCCGGTTCGACTAAAACAATGTTCATTTTGATTTAACCACCAAGTCACCAAGACACAAAGCAAACACAATTTTAATTCAACCTGCTTTCTTGGTGCCTTTGTGTCTTAGTGGTTGATAAAAGACCTTCCACAGCACCAACCCATGCGCCGGCGCCGTCATGCCGGCCACGCGGCGGTCGCGGCTGGCCAGAATCTCCACAACCTTCTCCAGCGGAATCCTCCCCTGCCCCACCTGCACCAGCGTTCCAACGATGCCCCGGCACATCTTGTAGAGAAACCCGTCGCCCTCGATGACGAACGTGAATTGCGCGCCCGATTTCTTGATGTCGCAGCGCGTCAGCGTGCGGACGTTCGAAGCCATCTCATAACTGCGCGTGCCGGCGAAGCAGCGGAAATCTTTCTTGCCGATGAAAAGCTTTGCCGCCGCACGCATTTTGGCCAGATCCAGCTTGATCGGGAAATGCCACGCACGGTTTTGCAGCAAGGGATTCATCGCAGGATGATTCCACACAAAGTAACGGTATTGTTTGCCCGTCGCGTTGAAGCGCGCATGAAACTTCTCCGGCACGCGCACCGCCGACAGCACGCGGATGTCGTCCGGCAGAAACGAATTGAGCGCGAGCGCCAGCCGGGCGGCGGGCATCTTGAATTCCGCGCGCGGAATCTCCACGTGCGCCACCATGCCGAGCGCATGCACGCCCGTGTCCGTGCGGCTGGAGCTGTGGATGCGCTTGACGCTCGGAAACATCTTCCCGAATGCCGCCTCGATCTTCTCCTGCACGCCCGTGCCGATTTTCTGCACCTGCCACCCCTGGTAAGCCGTGCCGTCGTAGGCGATGGTCAGTTTGAATTTCACGGATTGATTAACAACAAAGGAACAAAGCAACAAAGACCGGCAAAACAAAACGGCTCATTTCCTTGTGAAAACAATTCTTCAACTTCGTTCCTTTGTTTCTTTGTTGTTCGATCTTTTGGTTCAAATCCCATCCAGATAGCTCTGCAACAAGATCGCCGCGGCCATCTTGTCCACCTTCTCCTTGCGCTTGTCGCGGCGGACGTTGCCCTGGATCAGGATCCGGTTGGCCATCTTGGACGTGAGCCGCTCGTCCCACAACTTGATGGGCACGGTGATGGCACCCTTCAACACCGCCACAAACGCCGCCACCTTTTGCGCCGCCGGACCGTAACTGCCGTCCATGTTGCGCGGCTGGCCGATGAGGATGAGGTCCACCTCCTTCTCCACGATGATTTTCTTGAGCCGCTCCAGAAACGGCGCGAACGGCTCCGCGAGGATGTATTCCAGCGGCTGCGCGATGGTCTTGGTCTCGTCGCTGACGGCGACGCCGACGCGCTTGGTTCCGTGATCGAGGGCGAGGATTCGCATGGCGCGCAGTTTTGCAGCAAACGCGGGGAAATTCAATGACACGAATTAAGTCATCCGCAGATGACGCGGATTATTTTATTGTCGGGGCGCGGCAATAAAATCCCCAAGGGATAAATCACCCGGAAAATTTCAAACCGCAATCGGCGCCTTGATGGCCGGGTGCGGGTCGTAGCCCAGCAGCTCAAAATCCTCGAACTTGAAATCGTGGATGTTCTTCACCGCCGGATTCAACTTCATCTGCGGCAGCGCGCGCGGCTCGCGCGACAATTGCAGCTTCGCCTGCTCCACGTGATTTGAATAAAGATGCAGGTCGCCGAACGTGTGGACGAACTCGCCCGGCTTCAACCCGCACACCTGCGCCACCATCAGCGTGAGCAGCGCGTAGCTGGCGATGTTGAACGGCACGCCGAG
>CAYPTV010000013.1:0-17149 GCA_964413505.1 uncultured Bifidobacteriaceae bacterium
GATGACGGCAACACCGTGACCGACTGGATGGAACAGGAACGCGAACGCGGCATAACAATCACCAGCGCCGCCGTCACCTGCTTCTGGACGCAGAAGAGCATCAAGCCAGGCGAGGACAAGATTTACAAGGCGTTCAACAACGTCCCGCACCGCATCAACATCATTGACACCCCCGGCCACGTGGATTTCACCGCCGAGGTCGAACGTTCCATGCGCGTGCTCGACGGCGCGGTCGCCGTGTTCTGCGGCGTCGCGGGCGTGCAGCCGCAATCCGAAACCGTCTGGCGTCAAGCGACCAAGTATCACGTCCCGCGCATCGCTTTCGTCAACAAGATGGACCGCATCGGCGCGAACTTTGAAAATGCGCTCAACGACATGCGCACCAAGCTGCGCGCGTATGCGTTCCCCATATTCCTCCCGCTTGGCGCAGGCCCGTGTGAAGTGGAAGGCAAGGCGGTCACCGGCGGTTTTGAAGGCGTGATTGACGTGGTCAACCAGAAGGCCGTGAACTGGGGGCCGACCGAGGCCAACGAGGGACTCAACTACGAAGTCACCGAGATTCCCGCCGAACATCAGGAGCGCGCGAAGGCGGCCCTGGCCGAATTGATTGACGCCGTGTCCAACAAGGACGACGTGATTGCCGAGCTGGTGCTCGAAGAAAAGCCGATTTCGCCGGAAATCTTGAAGGCGGCCATCCGCCGTCTCACGTGCAAGATCGAGCTTGTTCCCGTGCTGTGCGGCTCGGCGTTCAAGAAAAAGGCCGTGCAGGTTCTCGTGGACGCGGTCGTGGATTATCTCCCCAGCCCGCTCGACGTCCCCGGCGCGGAAGGTTTGGAGCCGGGCACGGAAAATGTCGTTCATGTCGAGACGAGCGACAACAACAAGTTTTGTTCGCTCGCCTTCAAGCTCTGGACCGACCCCTACGCGGGCAAGCTCGTGTTCTTCCGCGTCTATTCCGGCCAGCTCAAGAAGGGCGACACCATTTACAATCCGCGCACGCGCAAACGCGAGCGCGTCAGCCGCCTCATGGTCATCCAGGGCAGCGAGCGCAAGGATATCAACGAGGTCTATGCCGGCGACATCGCCGCGCTGGTCGGCCTGCGCAACATCACCACCGGCGACACGCTTTGCGATGAAAATTACGACGTGACGCTCGAACCGCCGACGTTCCCGGAGCCGGTCATCAGCATGGCCGTCGAGCCGAAGACCAAGCAGGACCGCGACAAGATGTCCGAGGGCCTGCAACGACTCGCCGAGGAAGACCCGACGTTCCGCTGTTTCACCAACGAGGAGACCAGCCAGCTCATCATCGCCGGAATGGGCGAGTTGCATCTGGAAATCATCATTGACCGCCTCAAGCGCGAATTCAAGGTGGAGGCCAACACCGGCGCCCCGCAGATCGCGTATCGCGAGACCATCACCAAGCCCGCAGACGGCGAAGGCAAGTTCATCCGCCAGTCCGGCGGACGCGGACAATACGGCCACGCCTGCATCAAGGTCATGCCCAACGAAAAGGGCAAGGGCGTCGAGGTGCTCAACGAAATCGTCGGCGGCACGATACCCAAGGAATACATCCCGGCGGTCATTGACGGCGTGGAAGAGGCCATCAAGGGCGGCGTCTATGCCGGCTACCAGGTCATTGACATCAAGGTGGAGATCGTGGACGGAAGCTTCCATGAAGTGGACTCAAACGAACTCGCGTTCAAGATGGCGGGGATATTCGCGCTCAAGGACGCCTTCAAAAAGGCCGGGCCCATCCTGCTCGAACCGATCATGAAGGTGGAATGCACCACGCCCGACGAATATCAGGGCGACCTGCTCGGCGACATCAACCGCCGCCGCGGCATCATCAACAGCATCGAGGCGAAGAACGGCCAGACCGTCCTCAACGCCCAGGTGCCGCTGGCTGAAATGTTCGGTTACGCGACCGCCATCCGTTCGCTCTCCAAAGGCCGCGCGTCGTATTCGATGGAGCCGCTGACCTTCGAGCAGGTGCCCAACAGCGTGCTCACCACGATACTGGATCAGGCGTCCAAGAAGCCGGCGGCACGGACATAAGCCTGCAGGTTCAACGCCATTTGCACAGTCCGGGAACGAAACGTTCCCGGACTTTTTCTTTGCCCGTCCAACGGTGAAAAACCACCGGCACCGAATCCCGGTTCAAGCATTCCCGGTTCACATTTGAACGAACATCGCGCGACAATGGTGGCCGTCCGCAAGGATCGCAAGCAGAGAGACAAAACGGGACAAAAATCGCCCGAAACAGGCCTGGACAAGCCAATCCGGCCATAAGACCGACATAAGACCTGAAGAACACCTGAACAAGACCTGAACCGGACCCAGCCCGACTGTGACAGGACACCCGCACAAGCCGGGAAAAATAATTCCCGGAACGTGACAAAATGGCGCGCGGCAATTTACGGCCGTCCAAAAATTAAAGAGTAATTTGGCGGAATGCAGTCGGGGCATGAAATGTGAAGTTGGAGCATTGCACGGGGGTGAAAGCGAAACTGACATCCACATACGCAAGTGCGATGAGGGTTCGAAGCGTGGATTTTGCTTGGAAGACTTTCGGGTAAATGATAAAGTTTTGCGAGAGCAACCATCAGCACGGAAATCCATGAAACATTGCATTCCAATCCTCCGGGGAAAGCCCTGCGCAATACTCATGATGATGTGTTGTTTAATTGTTTCCTTTGCCTCCGAGGCCTTTTCACAAATCAATTATCCCTTGCCGGGGCGCGCGATAATCAAACTGTTGCCGGATAATTTGCGCCCGCAGATTTATGCGCTTAACCAAGCCAGCGGTTCTGTGCCGGGAACTTTGCTTGCTCTCAATTCAACCAATGGTGCGATCATAAATGAGATCACAGTTAACACCAATCCGACTGACATGGCCATGACGCCGGCAAGCGATGCGCTTTATGTCATCAATGCGGGCAGCCGAACGATTTCAAAGGTGGATTTGAACTCGTTCACAGTCGTTTCAGAAAAGCAAATTTCGACGCCGAACACTTACGCTATTTCAAATCCGTTGCATCTTACCGCCAGCGAATCGAATCTGGTCTATTTCACGGACGGAGCCTGGGCGCCGAATATTTACGCCTTTGATTATAATGCGGGGACGAATCTCTTCGAATACAGCGGAACTGCATATATCGACTACGAAAACAATGCGACTCCAAATGGCGTGGGTGGATTGATTACCACTAGGAATGGCAGCACTCTTTACACCTGGCTGCAATATGGTTGGGGAGCCGGTTCCTCAGAGTCGGTCATAACGCACTTGATGGTCGGCACAAACACGCTGTTGCCGGTTGAATACGGCCCGCTTCAATATCGTGACCCACTGGACACCCCGATATTATTGGACGCATCGGAGAAGTGGATCTTCAACAAGGTGCAAATGGTTTCGGCAACGAATGTATCAGTGCTGTTGAATCAGTTCTCGGATAATGTTTATGCCATCACACCTGATGGTTCCATTGCGTTCGGTCCGACTGAAGTATTTGATACACGAACGGGGGCTGTAATCCTCAATTTGTCGTCTTCGGCGACGGTGCAAACCGTGTCCGGCGATCAAACAGAATTGTTCCGATACAATGCGACTACCACCAATCTTGTGATCTACGACTTGATTAGCTTATTGTCGCCAAAAATCACCCAACAGCCCACGAGCCAGACAATTTACAACGGTAACAACGCCACGGTAAGCTTCGGAGTCACGGGACTTGCGCCCCTGACATATCTGTGGTTTTTCAACGGGACAAATGTTGCGGTCACCACTACCAACTGGCTGACGATATCGAATTTCCAATCGACAAACGTGGGCAATTACAATGTGATTATCACCAATGTGATGGGATCAACCGCCAGTTCCAATTTTACGCTGCTGGTCACCAATGGTGCCCCCATTATCCTTACCCAGCCAGCCAGCCAGGCTGAGGCGGCCAGTTTCAATGCTGTGTTTTCCGTCCAGATAGCCGGCTCATTGCCCGTGTCCTTTCAATGGCAGTTTAATGGGACCAACATTAGTGGCGGCACGAATCAGGTTTTGACCCTGACATATCTCCAACTGACCAACCAAGGCAGTTATGATGTGATAATCACCAATGCCTACGGCTCGGCCACCAGTTCCAACGCCTATCTGGCCGTGATGGATGTGAATGCGGCTCTAAATACAACCAATTTAATTTGGTCAACCAGTGGAGACATGCCGTGGTTCGTCCAACCCAATCCTGCTACTTACGATTTATGGGGATTCGGCTTTTCTGCAACGCACGACGGAATCTCCTCCATGCAAAGCGGCAATACGACTGCCGGACAACAATCAATTCTTTCCACCATCGTCAATGGCCCCGCCACGTTGAACTTCTGGTGGCAGACAGCGTCCATCAGTTCATCCGATTTCCTGACCTTTTCGTTTAACGGACAGGGACAGTCGAGCATAGGCGGCAAAAATTACTGGCAGCAGCAGACCTTCTATCTTGGCGCCGGAACCAACTTGCTAGTGTGGGATTATGAAACGGATGCAGACCCGCTTAACCGGGCGCAGGCATGGCTGGACCAGGTCAATATGACTCCCGGAGGCACCCCTCCATTTGTGACAATTGCGCCGGTGGGGCAAATCGTGTCAATCAACTCAAACGCCACCATGAGCGTGACCGCAAACGGCACGCCACCATTCACCTATCAATGGCGGCTTAACGGAACAAATATCGCCACTGCCACGAATTCAACCTTTACGCTTTCAAATCTTCAGCTGGCCGATGCGGGTTACTACGATGCCGTCGTTGGCAATGGCTTCGGGGTTACGAACAGTTCGAGCGCCTATTTGAACGTGGTGGATCCGGTGGCGGCATTGAATGACACCAACCTGACCTGGACCACAGGCGGGGACGTGCCGTGGTTTGTTGAAACCGCAACCACCTATGACGGATTCGCCGCATTGCAAAGCGGGGCAATTATTGCCAACCAGCAGTCAACGGTTCAGACCACTGTGACCGGGCCAGGCACCCTGACATTTTGGTGGAATGTCAGCTCCGAAGCAGTGAATGATTATTTGAATTTCTCCATCAACGGAACGGAGCAGGCACGGATTTCTGGAAACATTACTGGAGGATTCTACGGCTGGCAACAGCAGACAAACTATATTGGAGCAGGAGACCAGACATTGCAATGGGACTACATCAAGACCGACTCTGGAGTCAGCAACAGCGGGCGAGATTCCGGATGGTTGGATGAAGTCAGCTTCACTCCCGGAGGAACGCCACCATTTATAACGCTCAATCCGACAAACCAAGTGATATTGGTGGGGTCGAACGCGACCTTAAATGCAACGGCACAGGGAACGCCGCCATTGTATTATCAGTGGCAGCTCAATCTGACCAATCTGGATGGTGCAACCAATGCATCTTTAACTTTCACAAACGCGCAGTTTACCAACGAGGGCAATTATAGCTTAATTATCACCAATGCCTTTGGCATCACCAACACGACTTCTGTTTATCTTAATATGGTGGATTTCACGGAATCCCTGAATGCGACAAACCTGACTTGGACTTCGGGCGGCAATCTGCCTTGGTTTCCAGAAACAAGCACAACTCATGATGGCATCGCCGCCCTTCAAAGCGGAGCCATTACCGGCAGCCAGCAGTCCACCGTCCAGACCACGGTCAACGGGCCGGGTATTCTGAGCTTCTGGTGGCAGATTTCGTCGGAAACGAACAATGATTATGCAAATTTTTCATTTGATGGCTCGGAGCAGTTTCGAATTTCCGGCACGGTCAAATGGCAGCAGATATCTTATGCCGTCGCTTCGGGGACTCATACATTGACATGGAGCTATTCCAAGAATGCCACAATTAACACCGGGTCGGACGCGGCGTGGCTGGACCAAGTCAACTATGCACCCGGTGCAACGATGCCGTCAATCACGACGAATCCTGCAAATATAACCGCAAAGCTGGGTCAAGCAGTTAGTTTTCTGGTTACCGCATTGGGCACGCCACCGTTATATTATCAATGGCAGTTTAGCGGAACCAATATCCCAAGTGCAACAAATGCAGTTTTGAACCTGCCACCCTGGAGCAGCGAGGGCAGTTACAGCGTCGTCATCAGCAACGCCTTTGGCATGGTCACCAGCTCCAACGCCACGTTGACCACACCACGCACCCAGATAGTGCCTTGGGGAGCAAATGGATTTGGCCAAACAAACATACCTGGTAACTTGGGAAATGTGCTGGCTATTGCCGCCGGCGACAATTCCAGCTTGGCTCTCAAAAGCGATGGAACGGTGAGGGTTTGGGGTGACAACACTTATGGAGAAACCAATGTTCCTGCCGGTTTAAGCAACGTGGTGGCCATAGCAGCAGGGGAATTCAATGATTGTCTGGCGCTTGAAAGCAATGGCAAAGTGGTAGGCTGGGGATATAACAGCTATGGTCAAACAAACATTCCCGCCGGTTTGAGCAATGTCATGGCCATAGCCGCTGGCGCCAATGACTCCATTGTTCTTCAAAGCAATGGTCAGGTAAAGGTTTGGGGATATAACTCTAATGGCCAGACGAATGTTCCCGCCGGTTTAAGCAATGTTGTGGCTATAGCCGCTGGTGCCAACCATGTGCTGGCCCTTCAGGGCAGCAGCCAGGTGGTGGCTTGGGGAAACAACAGTTCTCACCAGACAAATGTGCCGGCCAGCTTGACGAATGCCATTGCGATTGCTGCGGGTTCATCATCCAGTCTTGCCTTACAGAGCAACGGAACGGTGACTGCCTGGGGTGACAATACATATGGACAGACGAACGTGCCTGCCAATTTGACCAATGCCGTGGCCATTGCTGCGGGCTTCACACATAATCTTGCACTTCGAAACGACGGCACGGTGGTCGCCTGGGGAAACAATGGCAGCGGTCAGACAAATGTTCCTGTCGGTTTGAATAAAGTCGTTGGCATTGCAGGAGGGCAATATCACAGTCTTGCGCTTGTGATGGACGGACCGCCATTGATTACTCCACAACCATTAAATCAGACGGCCTATGCTGGTCTTCCAATTGTATTTACGGCAAATGCACTGGGCCTGCAGCCCATAGTTTATCAGTGGCAATGGAATGGAACCAATATTGTTGGAGCAACGAATGTTTCTCTGAGTTTGACGAACGTTCAGCCAGCCAACGCAGGGATTTACAACCTCATTGTGTCGAACAGTTATGGGTTGATTACCAGTTCAAATGCCATCTTAACCGTCAACACAAACCCGCCAACGCTCGCGGTGCAACCGACCAACCAGATCGCATCTGCCAGTTCGAATGCATTTTTTAACGCAACCGCAGTAGGTCCGGTGCCGTTCACCTACCAGTGGCAATTTGGTGGGGCCAACATAGCCGGGGCGACAAACGGACTGTTGAGTTTAACAAACGTGCAACCCTTCAACCAGGGTGTTTATGACGTCGTAATCAGCAACAGTTATGGGTTCATCACCAGTTCCAACGCGACTTTGACCGTCACTGGAACCCCGCCGAGCATCGTGTCAATCCAGCCGGCCTATCAAACGCTGGTGGCAGGTTCAAATTTCAGTTTCACAGCCACCGCAAACGGGTCTCCACCGTTAAGCTATCAATGGCAGTTTTATGGGACAAACATCGTCGGGGCGACCAATGCGACATTGGCTTTGTTAAATGTTCAATCGGCAAGCGAAGGCAGTTATGACGTTGTGGTCACCAATTACTTCGGTTCCGTCACCAGCTCAAATGCTCAATTGATAAGCTTGTCAACCGCACTGAACGCACCCGGACTCATCTGGACAAACAGCGGCAATGCGACATGGTTTGTCGAAACAAACACGACATATGACGGTGTTGTGGCCGCGCAAAGCGGGGCGGTTGGCAACGGGCAGCAGTCCCTATTACAGACCACTGTCACCGGGCCCGGGACATTGACATTTTGGTGGGATATTTCATCCTTTGGGACATTGTCATTTTCAATCAATGGGCTCCAGCTGGGAAGCATACGCATCTCCACAGGCTGGCAGCAAAGAACGTTTTACCTGGGCGCAGGCACGCAGACATTGGCGTGGAACTATGCCGGTTCATCAATATTTTTTGGCGCGAATGCCGCCTGGCTGGATCAGATCAGCTTTATTCCCGGAGGCACAGCACCCATCATCACAAGTGCGTCTACCAACTCATTGGTCAACATGAATGCCAATGCGGCCTTTTCCGTGGGCGCCACCGGGACACCACCGCTGGCTTACCAATGGCAATTCAGCGAAACCAACATTCTAAATCAAACCAATCCCATGTTGACGTTGCTAAATGTCCAGCCGGCGAATTCAGGCATTTACAGCGTGGTGATCACCAACAACTATGGAAGCATTTCCACCAACGTCACGCTGTTCGTGCAACCGTTCAGCCTCAACACAGGCTCGACCAACCTGATGATGACAACGAACGGGTTTCAACTGCTGTTGAATGGCGTGCTGACCACGAATCCGGTGATCATCCTGCAATCAACCGACCTAGTGAACTGGCTGCCCATCTACACGAATCCGGCCACGACGGGTTCAATACAATTTCTGGACGTCACGGCGACGAACCTGCCCGCCGGCTTTTATCGAGCACAGGAATGATATTTCGGTTTATTTCCGGCCTGACAGGACACCCGCACAAGACGGAAAAAATAATTCCCGGAACGGGACAAAATGGCGTGCGGCAATCTGCCGCCGGACAATGGAAACGGGACGGGAGTTGGAAGGGAGAAGTTGGAGATGAGAAGGGCGAATTGCGAATTGCGAATTAAGAATTCAAAATGAGGGGGATGGGAGTTGAAAGTTGGGGAAGGGTGAAGTCGTGAATCAGGGAATTGACGTGGCGGGTTTGTCCTCGGAGAATTCGAGGTCGGGCTGGCGGCCATCAGACAGACGGCCATGTCGCTCCGCGACAACCATCGTCTTACCAATGCATCCCGCGAAGCCCCAAACTAATTTTGACGCAGCAAGGTTTTGATGTTTTCGAGCGCTGCGTCGCGCTTTTCAACCGATGCAAAGGGATTGAAGGGCGGAATATGTTTTCCACTTGCCAGCGACAGGGCAATCCAGTCGCACCAGCGAAGTTCGACGCTGGTGCCATTGGTGATCTGGCTGGATTCAGGGAATGAATACATGAAGCCGCCACTCATGTTCAAATCGTTTACAGAATAATTGACGGACCCGGAAGACTGCCATGAAATTGAGCCGCTGACTTCCTTCCGATCCAGTTCGCGCACGATCAGACGACGGAAGGCGGCCACATTAACCAAGTCGGAGGATGCCGGATTTTCAAAACCGTTTTGCGGCCACGGCAGTTTGCTCCACAAAGAGTTGGTGTCGTTGAACATCTTTTCCGCCGCCGATTCGAGAACAGCGTTGGTTGGATATTTTTCGAGAGGCCCAAAATATCTGAAATGGAAAACCCCATGTCTGCGGGCCTCGCCGTCGGCAGCCATGCCGCATAATCTCCAAAAGCGTAGGGATCGCCAGCCTGCGCGCGGGCGAGCGAAAGTTTGGCAAGCAATGCGCCGAGGTTCTGGCCTGAATATTTCATCACGGTGGCGCAACGGCCTGAAAGCATCATCATCACGGGAGCGGCGGCCTTTGCATCCCAGGCCGCCAGCTTCAACCCCATTTCACACGCCGCAGAAATATCGTAGGAGTTCGGATCCGCGTCCGGCACTTCCAGTGCGCGGCGCGCCATCAATTCGGACACCGACGGATTGGATTTGCCCCGCAAATCTTCCCCGCGCAGCCGGGCGGATTCATTGGTCGGCGTTGGCTTGACCATGCTGTAGCCGCCGGGAAACGTCGCTACATTTTCCCGCTGGGTGATGTGCGCGGCGGCTTCCGGCCACCGGCTGCGTGCGGTGTCGTCATTGAGGATTGCGTAACATCGTTCGTTGAGGCTCATGCCCTTGTATTTGTTCCAATACGCGCGGATTTGCGCCGTTCCGTCGCCAAAGCCGGCCTGAAGAATGGACAGCAGCGCGGCCCGCGCGGCACTGCCCACGGGAATCACCGTGCGGCCACGAAAGAAATCCCGGCCAAAACCGACCGAGCGGGTCAGCCGCTTGTCGTTGTCCATGCAATCCAGCAACGGGTCAACGGCCGGGTCGCCTTCCTGGATGAGCGCAGAGACGATGGGGTCTTCCGGCAGGTTGACACCGCCCGGCTGGCTCCATTGACGTGCCTGGACCAGATCCAAATCACGGATGAGCTCGGTGATGCGTTCCGTCTGGTTGGTGATGTTCTGCAACCCTCCCTGAATGACGCTCACGCGGCGGCCTTCCTTTTCGCGGCTCTCCAGGTCGGCCAGCAGTTGCGGCAACTGGTCGAGGAAATCGAGGTAAGGCCTCTTCTCGTTCCGCCGCTGATAATCATAATACGGCTGCTGTTGAAAACCGCGCCGGGCGCATTCGGCTTCAATCTTCGGCTGCACATCGGCGAGCTGGCGGGCGGTGGCCAGCGCCAGCGCTTCATCGCCCCGCATGTGGGCGCAAATGGTCCGGTCGAACATCGCCCACGCCCAGTCGCCGGCAAATTCCAGATACGGATCTTTGGGCGAACGCCCATCACCACCGCCGCCGCTAAACATCATCATCCGCTGGTTTGGCGACCAGTTGGTCAAGGCGGCGGCTGTTTCGCCCAAGCGCAACAGCAGGAGCACGCGTGTGGACTGCGCTCCGCTAAACATAACGGTCTGCAATTCACCCGCTGCCGAGTTGCCACGCATTCCGAAGCGCGCATTTGAAACGACATTGGTGGTTTCCGCGTGGAGGTCGGCGGGCGCGGAAATTTTTGCGACGGGATAAACCAGCCCGTTCCAGCAGATCGCAAACTGGTTTGTCCCGGATTTTTCCGGCAGCACCCAGCCGCGCGTTTTAACCATGGAAACCTTGCCGTCCCAAACGCCGCTGACCGCCACCTCGATATTGTGATACTCGCAGCCTCGTGGATCGGGAAAGCCCTGTGCATATATTGTTTCAACGGCGCAGAGGATGTTGGTGGGAATCGCGGGGTCTGGATGCCACGATTTGTGCTGTTGCGGCGGTTCCGGCAGCCGAAGTCCGGCCACGCAGGAAATTGCGGTCAGCAGCATCAAGGCGGCACAGGCTAGGAGGGCTTTCATAATCGGGCATTTTAATTCTTTCACGGGAAAATGACAATCGAAATATATCCTGGGAATCCGATGACTGCCGTCGTCCCTATGCACCTTTTCTTGCCATTGGGATGGCAAAACAAATCAAATGCCAGCCGGGCGCGTTTCTGTCATAATCCCCGCATGAAAGCAAAACACACAAGTGCCTTTGCGCGGAGCAATTCCATCATCATGGTCTGCCTGATTCTTCTTCAAATGGTTTCGACGGTCCGGGCGCAGACAATGCCGGACTACCAGACGGTTGAAAATTTCTTCGATGCCATTGCGGAAAACGACACCAACACCGCCAGCCAGTTGCTGGAGAGCAACACCAACCTGGTTTTCGCCCGCGACAACGGAAGCAAGCTGCCGTTGCTCGAAGCGGCGAAGGCGGGGAATGTCCCGCTGGTAAAGCGCATGATGGAGCTGGGTGCCGACATCAATGCCAGAGGAGACACGCTGGGCAGCGGCGGTGCCGGGATGAACGCTTTGGATGAGGCGGCGCAATCGGGCTGTTACGAAATTTGCGAACTGATGTTGAAGTCGGGTGTCAACCCCAACCGTCCGACTCCGTTTGAGCAAACCCCGTTGCATTTTGCTTTCAACAACATGATCGTGCATACCAACCTTGATCAGGTCCTCAGCCTGCTATTGGATTATGGGGCAAATCCATTTTTAGAGGCCGGTTACAATAAAGACACGGCGATCTCATTCGACATCACACGCGCCGACGGCAGGCTTGTGGCACAGATGCTTGGACAGGATCCGCAGCGTCCTTTGGGAAAGAAGGCGTTGGTGAAGAAATTGCCGCCAAATTACATGGGCCGGCCCGTCAAGACGGCCGCCGAAAGTCTTGCCGAGCACGGCCCAATCTGGCTGGCAGAGGCCGCCCAGTGCGGTGAACTGGAAGCCGTTCAAGCCCTGTTGAAAGCAGGCGTTTCAGCCAAAACAAATATTGAAGGGAATTATCCGCTGTTGCAGGCATTTGCACTTTCGGCGGCGGAGTCGGCCAAAGGCAGGGCATCCGCCATTGCCCAGTGGCATCAAACGAGCAACACACTCAAGAATTTTGGCAGCGATGCAAATCTGCAGTTCACGGCCTCCATCCGTTCCCAGGAAGCCAGCCAGGCAGCCAGGGTTGCCGGTTCAGATCCCGAACGCCGGCAGCAGATTCTTGCGTTGCTGATAAAAAACGGCGCGGACTACGATGCCTTTGCCGCCACGGCGATGGGCGACATTGAACAGGCGCGGCGGCTATTATCTGAAAATAAAAATCTTGCGCAGGCCACGGACAAAGACGGGCAGACGCCGCTGCATTGGGCCGTCCAAAACGACCAGCTTGCGATGACGACATTCTGGCTGCAGGCCGGCGCGTCTCCCGCCGCGACCAATTTCGCCGGACAGACGGCGCTGCACATTGCCGCAGGCAAGAACCTAGTCGAGCACATGAAACTCCTGCTGGCCGCCGGCGCGCCGACGGACGTGCGCGACACAAACGGCTGGACGCCGCTCGATGCGGCGGAGCATTCGCAAAACACCGAGGCGATCCGGCTGCTGTTGAGCGACAAGTCGGTGGCCCCGCCTGCCGACCGCGCCATAGCGACATCCCTCCACGATACAGCGACGAGCGGCAACATCGGCGCGCTTGAGGCGTTGACGGAGACGACGAACAATCTTGAGGCGCGCAACGAACTCGGGCTGACGCCGTTGCAGGTGGCCGTGTTGAACGGTCATTTAGCCGAGGCCGCATTGCTGGTGGACCGGGGGGCGAATGTGGCTGTTCGCGACCCGGACGGCAACACGCTGCTGCTCCAGGTTCTTTTGCAGGAGCGGAATTTTTATGTCAAAGACCGTCCGCCGACGAACTGGCTGGATCGCATGGGAAACGACCCGCGCAAGGCCATCTATGTAAAGTATTTGACGGTCGGAGAAAATGAGCAGGGGCCAAACCCGGTGCTGCAGGCCGCCAGCTTTCTGCTGGCGTGCGGCGTGGACGCCAAGGCCACCAATAATGCCGGACAGACCGCACTTCAGTTGGTGACCGAGGGGAAAACCTCCCGCTACATCTTTTTCTTTGAAGATGATCAAACAGCGCTGTTAAAGCTTCTCGGTTCAGGCGGCGGCAACGTCAATGAAGCTGACGCGGACGGCAATACCGCGTTGCACCGCGCGGTCAAGGGATACAACGATTTGTCAGGCGATCAAGTGCGCGCATTACTTGCCAGCGGAGCCGACGTCAACGCCACCAATTTTCAAGGGCGAACACCCCTCCATGCCGCGGTCGAGCAGATCGTTCAATGGCCGTCCGCAACCCTTACGCTGATTCAGGCAAAAGCCAATGTCAACGTCCAAGACAATGATGGAATGACTCCATTGCACGTTCTAGCAATCGCCGCCGAAAGCTCGTCCAAGCAGGAAGCCACCCGCGCGCTGCTGGATGCCGGGGCAAATCCGAACCTGCGCGACAAGCAAGGCCGGACAGCGGCTCATCTTTTCCTGTCCGGCAAATGGCCGTGGAGCGAAGCGGCGGATTGCGTGGGCATGCTGGTGAAAGCCGGAGCGGATCTTTCCGCCAAGGACGACCATGGCAAAACACCACTGCATTATCTGGCGGCTTTGGGGAATCAACAGCCGATGTTTTTCATGCGCGGCATCGGGGACGTTTTTGTCGCGGCCAAGGTGGATTTTGAGGCTCGCAACAATGACGGCGACACGCCGCTGCTCATCGCGGCCAAGACAGGGACGCATGACGTTTTCGACTGGCTTGTGCAACAGGGGGCAAATCTTGATGCCACGAACAATGCCGGCGAAACGCCGCGAATTTTGTCAGCGAGGAATCCCGATCCCTTCGCCATGTCGAGAGCGCAATCTGCCGAGACAGACATTTTCGAGGCCGTCCGCAAAGGCAAGATTGATTCGGCCACACGGCTCTTGAACGCCGATCCGCAACTGGCGAACCTAACCAACCAGTTCGGCGAGACCCCATTGCGCCTCGCCATGATGATGCACCAGACCAACATGGTTGAATTTCTAGAAACCCACGGCGCGAATTGGGATGAAGCCTCCGCCGTCATGGCCGGACGGGCCGATGCGCTGCAAAAAGTTCTTGAACAAAATCCTTCCGCCATTACCAACATGGCGCTCGGCAAGGGGCTGGCACACATCGCCGCCGCCAATGGTGACATGGACAGTCTAAAAATCCTCATTGCGGCCAATTGTGATTTGCAGGCGCAGGATATCTGGGGACTTTCGCCGCTGGGATATGCACTGATCACCAAACGAACAGATGTGACCCAATTGCTCATACAGCACGGGACAATGGAAAACTTCTTTGACGCGGTCTATGCCGGCGATTTGAGAACCGTTTCGGCCCGGCTTGCGCAGGACAAGTCGCTCGCAGCGTCGCATAACAAAATGAACGCCTCGGCGGTTGAAATCGCCGCCGCCGCCGGCTATGCGGACATCCTGAAGCTTCTTCTGGAAAGGGGCGTGCCGGTTGACTTTGCCAGTTCAACCAACGGAGGAACTCTGTTGCATCTGGCCGCGTTCCATGACCAAACAAACACCTTGGAGATTTTAATCCGTGCCGGAGCGAATGTGAGTCTGGTTGACGAGTCGGGATTCACAGCCCTGCATTGGGCGGCAATGGAGGGTGCCACCGGAGCCGCCGCCTTTTTGCTCAAACATAAAGCAGACCCCAACGCCCATGTCGTCCAACCAGAATACGCGTCCGGCCCGGCTTTTATGATGAGGCAGGGACTTTCCGTTATTGGCGACACACCTCTGCATCTGGCGGCATTGGCCGGGCAGACCAACATCGTCCAATTGCTCTTGAAATCCAAGGCGGACGTCAATGCCGTGAACGCAATGTCGCAAACCCCTTTGGATTTGACCGGCAGGCCGCCGATGGCGCCTTTCATGATGCAGCAACGCGGCATGTCATATTTGCTAGAACCGCTCCGTGCCAACCAGACGCCGGCGAACCCGTTGCGGGCGGGGCGCGCGGGACAGCAAGCGGCAGCCGCCTTGCTGGAAGCCGCCGGCGGAAAGCGTTCTGCGAACAACTCAAATTTCCCCGGCAGGCCCGGTTTCAACTTTCCAAATTAGGCGGGGAGCGGCGTGAAGCGTGAAGCGGAGATGGGGGATGGAAGATGGGAGAACCAACCCAACACCCCGGCGCAGCAGGCACAGAAGGAGCTGTTCAGCCAGGGCGCGCACTATGCCAAGGGCGTGATGGCGGATCCGGCGGCCAAGCAGCCGTATGTGGCCAAAAGCAAGGCGGTGCATAAATCAGCGTTCTCACTGGCGGTGGGGGATTTCCTGAACCCGCCGACGGTGGATGCGATAGACGTGACGGGCTATCATCGTCATGCGGGCGAGACGATCGTGATCAAGGCGCACGACGACATGGAGGTGACGGGAGTGACGGTGTCCATCGTGGACAACACGAAGGCGGCGGTGGAGAACGGGGCGGCGACGTTCGACGCGGCATCGGGCGCATGGAAATACGTGGCGACGAAGGATGCGTCGGCCAAGCCGAGCGTGACGGTGACGGCGAATGCGCTGGATCTTCCCGGCCATAGGGGCACGCTGGCTGTGGCGGCGTGAGGGAAGGGAGAAGTTGGAAGATAGAAGTTGGAAGATGGATGAAGAATGAAGAATGAAGAAGTTGGGAAAGCAGGGTGAAGACACCTCATCCGGCCTTTGGCCACCTTCTCCCCATCGGATGCGGAGAAGGAAAATCGAGGCGGAGAGGAAAGGGAAGTAAGAGAAGCACGGGCGCGACTGACGAGCCGCGCCCTTTTGGTTTTTCGAGGGAGGGCGGAAGGAAGTTGTGGGCTGAGAGAGGGAGGAACAAAAATTCTCCAAAAAAAAGATTGCACTGCGGGGTTCAGGTGGTAGTATGCGCGCCCGCTTTCGATGAATCGGAGGCGGAAATTTATTTAACCATTAACAGACAATTGTTCTTTGTATGGCCGCTCAACGTATCAGAATCCGCCTCAAGGCTTATGACTTCCGTGTCATAGACCAGTCCGCGCGCGAAATCGCGGACACCGTCAAACGCACCGGCGCACGCGTCGCCGGGCCCATCCCACTGCCGACCCGCATCGAGCGGTTCACCGTGCAGCGCTCGCCGCACTCGGACAAAAAATCCCAGGAAACCTTCGAGCAGCGCACGCACAAGCGGCTGATTGACATCCTCGACCCGACGGCCAAAACGGTGGACGAATTGAAGAAGCTCAACCTGCCTGCCGGCGTGGACATCACCATCAAGATTTGACGCGGCATAACTCATTAACTTTTAACGAATCAATTTATGCCACTCGGACTTTTAGGAAAGAAAATCGGACATACGCGCGTCTATGATGCGACCGGCAACGTCGTCCCCGTGACGGTGGTGCTGGCCGGACCGAACCGCGTGCTGCAGGTGAAAACGCAGGCGGGCAAGGACGGCTACAATTCCGTGCAGCTCGGCTTCGACGACCAGAAGGAACAGCGGCTGACCAAGGCGCTGCTCGGCCACATCAAGAAACAAAACGGCGCGGCGGTGAAACGCATCCGCGAGTTCCGTGATTTTTCCAAGGACGTGAAGCCCGGCGACATCGTCGGACCGGCATTGTTTGCGCCCGGCGATTTCATTGACGCGATCGGCGTCACGAAGGGCCGCGGTTTTGAGGGCGTGGTGAAGCGCCATAAATTTGCCGGCGGCGACTCGACGCACGGCGCGAAGGGCTGGCATCGCCGCAGCGGCGCGATCGGCCAGCGCCTGTTTCCCGGCACGGTCATGCGCGGGATGAGGATGCCGGGCCACATGGGCCAGGACACGCGCACGACGCAAAATCTGGAAGTCATCCAGGTGCGCGAGACGGACAATGTGCTTTTGATCAAAGGTTCGATTCCCGGAGCAGAGGGCGATTACGTCGTCATCCGCGAATCCAAGAAACGTCCGAAGGGCTGGAAGCCGCCGGTCAGCCTTGCGCCGA
>CAYPTV010000014.1:0-16997 GCA_964413505.1 uncultured Bifidobacteriaceae bacterium
CGCGCCCCAGCGTCGCTACGAAACCAAAACAAATGGATTAATTCAGTTGCTGTGAACCGTGTCGCTCAACAACTGGTTCACCGGGTCATACGTCATCACCTGCACATTGGTGGAAGTGGTGTCCACCTGCTGCGTCCAGTTCGTGATGCAGATTTTTGGAAAATCTTTAACGCTCCGGCGGTCTCTTGCAGATTCACGTCGCGGATTCATCGGTGAAAAACTTTACTATTCCGCCTCACAGACGACCAGCGTCGTTTCTTAAACGGAACGCTCCTTTTGCCGGACGGAACGGGGCGTTGAACGGACGACCCGCCGGATTTGGCAAACGACCCAAGTCGTTCGTTCGGCGAACTCGGTATCCTGCCAGACGACGCAGGTATTTCATCAAACGACACAGGTCGTTTGCCAAACGACCGGGATATTTTGGCCGACGACCTGCCGGATTTTCAATAAATAAAGGGGTTTTATACATTTCTGGCGTTTTTTGACCAGTTTCACTTGGCGGCGGCTGCGTTTATGCCTGCCTGCCGGGTTGCGTGATGCGGCTGGTGGGGTCAAAGGCCGCCGTGGTGAGTTCTGTCGTGTAGGGCTGGAGCGCGTCCGCCACTTTGCCGATGTAGCTGTCTTTTAGTGCGTCATTGAGGTCTGACATATTTTGGTTTCCCTTCTTGATTTGCTTGTTGATTTGAATCAAAAGCGTGCTATCGTTTAGGTTTAGAATTCAGTTTTTCAAAGCATTTAGCTTCATTTCAGCGCTGTCATATTCGAAATAGCCGGGTTGAATATAAGGCACTTGTCCTACATCAACGCATTTTTGAAATAAATCTATTGCACCGCTCTTGTCTCCGGCAATCAAGCGCTTCATTCCCGTATAATAATAAGCCGTGCAAAGGTTATCCTTTTGAGTTATTTGAGATAAAGCAGGATTAGTTGCAGATCGGAAAAAATCACTTTCGGGAATCAGGTTTGCAAGCAATTCGTCAATCAAAGCAGCTGAAAATGGCAGTGGCTCGCCGTGAGCATCTGCATTCGCTTTACTAGCCTTGAATTCTGCCGATTCGTTGGTAAAATGTATTACTTCATCGGTTACTTCTTTTTGCTCCCCCAACTGTATACGAATTAGGTTAATGCGATTCAAAATTAAAGGGTCGGAGCTTATTTCCTCTGCTTTATTAAAATTCGTTAATGCGGGTCGCAGTTCTGACAAATCATTTTGCATCAAGGCAAGCAAAAGATAGTTTGCGCCATTTTTTGGATCCAGTTCAATTGCTTTGTTGTAATCGTCAATCGCCCCGCTGTAATTTTTTGAAATCCGCCTTAAATTACCACGCAAACTGTAAGAACTGGAATGCCCAGGGTCTAACTCGATAGCTTTGTCCAGATCAGCAATTGCCCCGGTCAAGTCTTTATTCAAGTAATAATATGTTACATCTCCACGGTTATAGTAAGTCAGTGCATTTGTGGGATTAAACTCGATGGATTTTGTAAAATCGGCGACAGCCCCATCATAATCTTTAAGGAGCAACTTCAAATTGCCCAGATAGCCGTATGGGTCATTGGGGTTTTTTGGGTTTAATTTAATCGCCATGCCATAGTCAGCGATGGCATTTGTATAGTCACCGACCTGCTCTTCTGTGAAACCACGACGTAAGTAGGCATCATCGTCTGTTGGATTTAATTTTATCGTTTCATTAAAGTCATTGATTGCGGCATCGAAATGATTCAAGCCAGCCATTGCGCCGCCTCGAAGATAAAACGATTCGGCGGATTTCGGATCCATCTTAATGGCGCGGGTGCAATCATCAATTGCGCCAGCAAAATTTCCAGCTTCATCTTTGACGCGTGCTGAATGGTCAAGTGATTTAACTTCTTCCGACACATCACCCCGTGAGCATGAAGAGAGAGAAACCAATGCGGATAATAAAATCGCATTTATATGCTTTGATAAAAAACGGAAACTTCCCTTAAAGTCAATCATGAAAATGCTGAGGAGGAATTTTATTAGTGGGAGGGTCTGGAAGGCAATAATTTGGATTAGTGCCTTGATAATAGTATGGAGGCACGGCTATAATATATGTTTTTTGTTGGCTAAGATACTTATTAGCATCATTTTGTAAAGTTTCATTTAAGTCGTATGCTTCGTAAACTGTATGAGGACCTTCAAACCATAATTGTGCTCCAACCCGCTCAAAATAAAACGCTCCAGCTGCGGTTTTTACTAAATCCCAAGAAGCCTGCCCTACATAATTATCCCATGGTGATGGAGGGGAATCCGGAGTCGCTGGACCAGATGGTGGCGAGACTGAAAATGGCGGAGCGTTTTCATAACTTCCACTACTACCACCACCTGTTACCTGATAAGAGCCACCGCCGCTACTACCACCGCAAGCTCCATATGGGTCAAGCCAATTGAGTGGATTATTCAGAACGTAGCCATATAAGTTCAGTCCTCCTCTTTCAGCAATAGGATCACGGCTCAACCATCTTCCCAAATCAGCATCATAAGCTCGTAAGACCGTCAGATATAGTCCAGATGGCGGATGGTAATAATATCCTGCATAGCCAAAGTCGGCATCAAGACTTCCTGAAATTTTTGTTCTTCGTCCGTAAGGATCGTAACTGTATCTGGCTTGAATCGTTCCTGAACTGTCAACCATTTCACGAACGCTACCTAGGTGATCACGAGTAAAGAAGTAATTTGTTCCTGATATTTGTTCGCCTGAATTGAAAAAGCGTTTTGTCACCGAGTTCGCGCTATTTCTTTGCTCGCAAAGCGCCGCACCATCCCAAACAAATTTATTGGTGCTCATTGCAACGCCGTTTGTCATTTCAACAATCTGCATCCGCCTTCCAAGTCCATCATACGTGAACAAACTCTGATTCGTCGGCCCAGTGATTGAGACAAGCCGGTTCGCCGCATCCCACTGATAAGTATTCGTTGAAGTCGTCGTGACAACAGAAGTTTCATTCCCATTCAAGTCAAACGTAATCGTCTTCGCCACGCCGTTGTTTGTGACAACAACCTGATATTTGTTCGTGACAGATTGCGCGCTGTAACTGGTGGCAATGACGGGAACGACATTCGTCCCGTTCGCGACGCTTGCGTAGCCCGTGAAGTTCGTCGTCTGATGATTGATCGCCGCCGCATTGCCCGCCACCGTCACGGTGGCCGGCTCGCTTAATTTGCCGGCAAAGAGCATCGGGCCGCCGGTCTCCGTCCGGCTGGTGACCTGATTGTCGCTGTTGTAGGTGGACTGGCTGACGGCCACAGGCGAGGTGCCCGTGCCCGTCCCGATCTGCTCCGTGGTCCGGTTTCCGCCCGCGTCATAACCATACGCATATTGGGTGAGAATCGCCCCCGCAATGATGTTGCTGTGAACGGTGTCGCTCAACAACTGGTTGACCGGGTCGTAGGTCATCACCTGCACGTTGGTTGAAGTGGTGTCCACCTGCTGCGTCCAGTTCGTGATCTGGCCCACCGGGTCATACACATAGTCAAACTTCGAGAGCGTCGCGCTATTGGTCTTTTGATTCCAGATTTCAGCCAGCCGCTCGTCATTCGTGATGCCCAGATAGCTGAACACGGTCGTCTTGCCAAAGGGCGCAAAGTTTGTGGTGATCAGCGCCGTCGCCCCCAGATAGGTGTTGGTAAAGCTGCCCAGCGCATTCGTGATGATTGTGATGCGGCCCAGCGCGTCATACGTCAACTGCTCCGCCACATTGTTGATGGCTCGATTGGTTATCCTGCCCAGCGCGTCGTAATTGTAGGTGACACCGCTGCCAACAAACGTGTTGGTCACAGCCGACAACATCCCCGCGCCCAACTGCCCGCTGGTCACGGGGTAATAGTTATACGTATTCGTCCCGGTGCCGTCCACCATGCTGGTGATGCGGTTGTAATTTGTATCGTAAGCAAACGTCACCGTCGGCGTCGCGACCACGGCATTGCTGTAAGTGACCGATTTCAGGTTGTTGTCCACAAAGTAGCCATACACCGTGGACTGGTTCTTCGCGTCCGTCACAGACAGCATCCGGCTGCTGTTATTTTCGTAAGCGTAGCTGATCTGCGTCAAGTCGGGATAAATCTTGGCCGTCACCCGGTTTTGCAAATCCCGCGTCCAAGCCGTCACGTTGCCCAGCGGGTCGGTGATGCTGGCCAGATTGCCACAACTGCACCAGCTCATCTGCGTGTGCCGCCCGATGTTGTCATAAACATCGGTCAGGTGCCGCAACGGGTCATGCACCTGCACCGTCCAATGGCCATTGCGGTCACGCATCAGCGTCGTGTCCAGCTTGTCATATACGATCTGCTCATACGTCCCGTCCATGTAGGTGATGTTCGTGGGGCGGTCCAGATTGTCATAGCTCGTCGTGATGGTGTAGCCCAGGGGATCCGTCACAGTCCGCACCCGGCCAAGGGTGTCGTAAGTAAAGCTGTTCGTCATCCCCAACGGCCCGACGATGGCCGTGAGATAACTGTTGGTGCTGTAAGAGAGCGTCACCACCTGGCCCAGCGCATTGGTCAAGGCGGTCAACTGCCCGTTCGTGTTGTAGCCAAAGAAATTGGTGTTGCCTGCGGCATCCACTGCTGTCAGCGGCAAATGCAAGGAATTGTAAGTGTAAGCCGCCAGTGTGTTTGTCGCCCCGGCATTAAGCTGCGCCACGGTCAACAAATCAATGTTGTTCGTGGAATAAGTGAAATAAGTCGTCCGCCCCGCCGGATCAATGGCCATGGTCGGCTTGCCTATGATGTTATATTGATACTGCTGCAATTGAGTCGTGCCGTCATCCAAGACGCGGGCGATGAGTGTGGGCCGATTGTTCGTGCCTTCCTGATCCGAACGTGTCGAGCCTGGATAGTTATACCAAACCCTTGCGCCTTCCATCGGCTGCTTGATGCATCCAACCGTCCTGCTCAAGACGTAATAATTCCCATACATGCCATCCCAGACATACTGCCTGGCCTTGGTGTAATCAATTACGCCCTGCATTGTCTGCATCGTTTTCTTGTTCCAGAAAAAGCTCATGCGGCGTCCCAGCTCAAAATTGAGATAATTCGGATTCAGGCAGTTGGCCGGAACCAAACTGGACGGGTCATTGTCGCTGATGCCCGGCGCTTCCTCCCTGAATTCCGCCCGCTCCTGCCCGCCGACAGGATCCGTCGCCAAAAGCCAGCGCCCATTGTAATCAGAGGCGCTTTGATAATTGTTGGCGAAAGTTGTCGTGCCGTAGGGCGTCGTCAGCGAATTGATGAAATCCGCCTCGCCGCCGCTGTTTCCGTAGGCAAAGGACGAGGAAATGCCTATTTCATCGGTGATGTTCGTCAACTGGCCGGAGGCATTGTATTTCAAAGTGGCATAACGTCCGAATGGATCGGTCACCTGGGTGATTTTGTAGATGTCATTTGTCAGCCCGTAAGAAAGGGTCGTCACCTGCCCGATGGCGTCCTGCACCGCCACCATGCGGTTGGTAGAATCATAGGTGAAAGTGAGGGAATTGCCCGCCGGGTCAATTTTCTGTGTCAGGAAAACCTGGCGCGGGCCGGTGATGCCTGTTGAATTGGAATAAATTTCAATCGAACCGTCGGGATAAAGACATTGATAACTGTTGGTGGTGGTTTTGGTCAACTGTCCCTGAACGTATGATCCAACGACATACGTCCCGGTGGTTGAATTGTAACCGGTGTAAGGCTGTGAATTTCCGTCCCTGAACACCATGGTCACATCGGCATTCGGCGTGGTTGTGTTGTCCGAAATATACTGGAGCCATTCGTAAGTCCATTGATTTCCTAGGTTGGAATACGAAAAAGGACCGCTCTCGTAAATCGTCCGCTCGCTGTAGGTGATCCTGAAATTGATTTCAGGACCACGAGGCGGTGTGTAACCGAGAGGCACATCCTGAACAACCAAGCCCATGCGCATCATGTTAAATGTGTATTGGGGCATCCCTTTGCAAGGCGTCGTGTTCGGCCCGCCTTCGGACATTCCCCCGCCGCCAGGGCCACCGGCGGGACAACCATCGCCGCCGCCACCGCCGTCGCCTGAACCGGGCCAGCTTTTGCCGAAAACCGTTTCACCCTCTGCCTGCGTCACCGGCGACCAGCCAGCGGGAAGCGGGCCGTCGGGAATCAAAAAATAACCGTCTGATTCGACGTCCAAAACCTTTGGGCTGATCCAGCCTTCACGAAAAGTCGGGTCTTCAATGCGATAGCTGCCGTCCTGAAACTTTGTCAACGCCGAGAAATGCCCAAGCTTCCAATGCACCATCACCGGCAGAGGAATTTGAGCGCCCGGCTGCCTTCTGGCCATTTGATACTTCAACCCCATCCTTTGGGACAGCAACCAGTTTTGATAGAGCGACGTTCCATTGGTGGTGGACTCTTCGCTCATGATTTCCTTGTGGAGCGGCGCCGACGGATCAATCGTGGCCTGGATGCGGGACAAGGAATAAGGGCCGCATTTGAAGGTTTTCTTGGGCAGATGCTCCATCTGCCAAACCGCATTGCGCGCGTCGGCAATCCTCACCGCTGCGACACCGTGCAATTCGCGACCGTTTAGTTCCTGTAGCAACTCATTCAAATCATTCATCCGCCCAAGCGTGACCAAAAAAGTGGCCCAGTCACCGACAGACTGGTCCACCACTTGCCGTCCGTTGACATCGGTGATGTTCTTGCCTGCTGTCCAGACCTGCTGCCAGATGTCCAGCGCCTTTGAAAACTGGCTGGTGCGGCGGTAATGCGAAGCCAGATTCGCCAGCAAGGAAACATATCTGGGGGAATCAGGATGCGCCTGCAGAAAACCTTCAATGGCGCTGGCGTCATCAGGGTTCTGACGGTTGTGATAAGTAAGCAACGCCGAGGCAAGGTCGGCGTTCTCCGTGGAAGAAACGGTTGATCCAATGGAAATGATCGGCTGTTCAAAAACTCGCGCCCTGGAAATTTCGTCATCCGTTGGATTGGCCGAAAATTGCAGTTCGGTGGAGGGCGGCTGCACATTGGGCACCGTCATGTTGACCTTCACGTCAGGCGCGGGCGGCGGCATATGAAACAACGGCACGGCTGGCGTTGCCTGGCCCGGCACTGATTGCGCCATGGCCAGTGCTTGAGGAGCGACCGGCAGGATTGCCTGTAGTGCAATTAGCGCCCATGTCATCGAGCGTAACGGCAATGGCAAAGGACGCCAGGTTCTTTGCCGGAAAACATCTGGCGTGGGTTTGTGATAGTGATTTGTAGTCATATCTCCCTTAAAATTGTAGTGCTCATTGAACAATTACCGCGTTCGTCGGTATCAACAAGGTGATGACCGGAGCGGATATTTCGTTCGTGGGCGGAATCCATGTGTTGATCGGATCATTGCCTTGTGAAACCTGTAGATAATCGGGAATACCGTCACCGTTGGAATCGAGATAAACACTGACCGTGATAGAAGATGAAAACTGGCTGTTTCCCTGATTGTCGGTTGCCAAAGCGGCTAAAGTGTATGTCCCTGTCATGGTCGGCATCCAACTATTGGTATAGGGAGACAATACGGAAGTTGCAAAAGTAAAACCATTTGAATAAAAACCTGCAAAAAATTGCACATTGCTTACCGTGCCATCTGCGTCTGCAGCCTGCGCTCCAATCAAATTCGTCGTGTTTTCCATAACCGTCGTGGCTGGAACATTTGTAAGATTGATGGTTGGCGGAGAGATCACAGCCGAATAGGAATCTCCAAACAAGTTATGCGCCCTGATGCGGTAAAGATATACGTTGGTGGCGACGGCGGTGGTGTCCACAAAATTGGTAAGATAGGATGGGAGCGATTCGATCTCCTGAAAAGTGCCGTTGGTTCCCAATGCGCGCTCGACATGGAAACTGTAAGCGTTGGTGGACGTTGGCAACCATTGAAGGTTGAGTTGATACGGCGCTGTTCCTGTTGTAATGAAGTTGGTCGGCGAGCTGGGGAGCGAGGTGTTTAAGGCATATTGCGAGAGCCCATACTTGCTAAAAAGATATTTTCCAACTGCATCCCGCTCGCTAGGTGTCAACGTCCGGTTGAAGACCAGCACCTCGGCCATGTCGCCGTCAAAACCATCCTCACCGTCAGCTAAACCCAGATAGTAACCGCCGGTGTAATACGCGTAGGTGTTATTGGTCGTCTCATACTGCATCAACCCATTGATCCACGCCCCCCAACTTCCATTCTGACTCGCCACCTCATACAAATGATACTGATTGATCGGCTGTGCCGGCACCCCAATGTTGTAACCCGAAGTGCTCCCAAAACCCTCGCATATCTGCCCGCTGGTGTTCGGATAGCAGTAGTAAAAATTACCGACACTGCCCATCCGCCATATATCCTTTTCGACGGTAGGCAAATTCGTCGCCGCCTTCAACACCACAAACGCTTCAGCCTGCGTCGTCCCGTTCAACACGTTGGGCAAACTGAAATGCTGATTGTTAGCCGAATTAAACCGCACCACCGGCATCCCGTTCAACGCCCCAGATACCCACAACGGTTGATTGGCTCCCGCCGGCTGCGTCGCATCGTTCAGGTTGCCGCTTTGATCCGCCCAAAAACTCACCGGCACATTCGTGCCCAATTGTGCCAATCCCGTATCCGCCTTCAACCACAACAGCAGGTTGCCAAATGGCATGCTTGTTCCATTGGTCAGTGTCGTTGCCCAAGCCTCACTTGATGGAGCTGACCATGTGTTCAAATTTTTCGCCTGCACTTCGTAATAATATGTAGTCCCCGCCGCCAGATTCGTGTCCACATATGACAATGTATTGGCCACCTGCGCCACGACCGAATACACCCCATTGCTCGTTGTGGATCGCTCAATGCCGATCTGCGTCGCGCCCCCGTTTGTCAAGGTTTCACTCCATGTCAGACTGATCTGGTTCGTTGAGATGGCCTGCGCCACCAGATTGGTTGGCGCAGGTGGCACCGGGGGCACCAGCCCATACTTGCCGTTCAAATATCCGTTGACTGTGATCCGCTCACTAGCCGTCAACGTCCGGTTGAAGACCAGCACCTCCGCGATGTCCCCGGCAAAGTAATGTCCCCATCCCGGCACACCACCCAAAACATTGGCGTTGTTGTAATAAGCGTAGGTGTTGCCCGGAAGTTCCGCCAGCATCACCGCATTGAGCCAAGCCGTCCAGTCCCCGTTCCGCCCGGCCACTTCATACACGCCATATTGGTTGAGCGGCTGGGATGGAACTCCGACCGTGTTGTCTAAACTGCTCCCAAAATCATCCACGATCTGGCCGCTTGAGGCGGGATAGCCCGGCGCATAGCCCCCGCCATTCCCCATGTCCCACAACGGCATGTTCGCACTCGGCAAGTTCGTCGCCGCCCGCAACACCACAAACTCCTCCGCCTGCGTCGTCCCGTTCAAAACATTGGGGAGATTCAAATAGCTGCTCGTCCCGTTGAAATAAACAACAGGCAACCCATCGATTATGTTCGTCACATATAAAGGTTGATTGCTTGTGGTGCCTTGCGTTGCATTATTGTTCCAACCACTACTGTCATACCATGTGCCCACAGGTGCATTATTGGTCAGGCCGACAAGTGAATTTGCCTTCAACCAAAGGAGCAAACCAGCAATATTTAGAGGAATACAAGCCTGATAATTAGTCAATATTTGTTGACCGCCGAGTGCATAATTAAACGTCTGTAGATCATCAAAAGTGCCTCTGGCCTGGTTTGTTCCCGAAGCGCTGCTGCCGATGTTGAACCCGTTTGTCCGGACATTGAGGGCCGGATAATAGGCAACACCCGTCCCGTTGGTGACCACTGGCTGTCCATCAACATAAAGTGACGAGTTGGTCGGGCTATATGTCAGCACGACTTGATGCCAAACATTGGAAGTCCAGCTCATTGTTGCCGTCAGATTGGTGGTCAATGTGCTGCTGGAATTGGTCTGCGTGCCGAAATAGATGTTTGTTCCTGTGGAATTAACCGCCAATCCCCACCAGCCGTTCGTGGTTCCCTTGGTTCCCATTTCAATGAATCGGCCCTCACCCTGCGGGCCGACGCCTCCAGCATTGGTGCTTGACCAGTCCGGCTTGAACCAGAACTGGACGGAGCCGCAACGCAGGTTGATGTTGGCATTGCCGCTGGTCTCGACATCGCGATATTTGAGGATGGCCGGGTTGGTCGAATCAATCAGCACGGCATTGGTGTCCCAACTGGGAACGCCCACCACGTTGGTCGCCAGAAGCGGCAACTGTCCTTCCGCACCCACCCAGGTGTTGGTGTTGTCAAAGGGCCAATAACCCAGAAGGATTTGCAGAGCGCTGTTGGCATCGTTTGGATTGGTCCGATCGGCCAGTTCCTGGACATCGCTGACACCGTCATAATCTTCGTCTAAAGTGACATTGACAGTGCCGGGTGCTCCGGCCGGGTAAAGATATGGAATTTGGTCTGAAGGAATGGCGGCATTGCGGAGCGCCAGGCTGTGATAATAACCTCCGGCAATCGCAACGACATTGGTAACACCAGCGGGAACCGTGGTCTGGCCGTAACCGTTGTTACCCCAGGCCGCCACCGTGCCGTTACCCTTGAGCGCCAGGCTGTGATAACCACCACAGGCAATCGCCACCACGTTGGACAATCCGCCGGGAACATCAACCTGGCCATTATTGTCGAGGCCCCAGGCCACCACCGTGCCGTTACCCTTGAGGGCCAGGTTGTGATAACCGCCACAGGCAATCGCCACCACGTTGGACAATCCGGCCGGAACATTGGTCTCACCATCTGCGTTGTTACCCCAGGCCACCACCGTGCCATCGCTTTTTAGCGCCATACTGTGTGCATAACCCGCCCCAATCGCCACCACGTTGGACAGGCCGGCGGGAACATCAACCTGGCCAACATTGTCCAAGCCCCAGGCGACCACCGTGCCATTTCCCAGGAGCGCCAAGCTGTGGCTGTCGCCTGCGGCAATCGCCACCACGCTGGCCAGGCCGTGGGGAACCGTCGCCTGACTCCAATTGTTCCAGCCCCAGGCCGCCATGGTGCCGTCACTTTTGAGCACCAGGGCATGATGGCCACCTGCGGCAATCGCCGTCACGTTCGCCAGTCCGCCCGGAACAGTCGTCTGGCCGTAAGAGTTGTCGCCCCAGGCTGCCACCGTGCCGCCACTGGTTAGCGCCAGATTGAAATTGCCGCCTGAAGCGATGGCCACCACGTTGGTCAATCCGCCCGGAACATTCGTCTGGCCATAAGAGTTGCCGCCCCAGGCCACCAAACTGGAGGGGGTTAAAGTTGAAAAAGGCAGAGGGACATGGTTCAAGGAGGCGACCTGCAAGCCGGAGATCATGGCCACGTTGCTTATTCCAGGGCTGATGGTGACCGTCATGCCCTGGCCGTTGGTCAGAAACACATTTTGAAACGCGACATACTGCACGCCCTGCTGCCAGGCCAATGGCGTGGAACGCGGCGAACCGTCGTGACAGGTTTGGGTGCCATAATCGTTGGTGCCCACCTTCAGGTCAAAGCTGCCGTCGCTGGCATAGAGATAAATACTCCAGGTTCCGCCCGGCAGATTGGTGAATGTCAGCGTGGCCGCCGCCGAATTAGTGCCCAGATAATCGTTATACATTGCATCGGACGAACCATTGGTGTGAAGCGTTGGCAGGTTGGTCACCAGCAACCCCACGGGCGAAACAATCCCGTTGGCGGTGACAAGGTTGGTCAGGGAACCTGAAGCAACATTCGTCTTTGCATATCCATTCCAAAAATCCGACGTTGAATCGCCGATCACGGCGTAGCCGGTCTTAAGGCTGTTGGTGTGATTGCCAAAATCCACGTCGAAGAGCACGTCGGGGTTGTTGGTGAGGATGGTCACCGTGACCGTTCCCAATGTGTTGGTCAGCGGCGAACAGGGGCTGCCGTTGGCGTTGACGTAGGCGGTGTAGGCGTAGGTTCCCGGAGTCCAGATGGTTTGCGGGATGGCGGGAACGAAATAAAGGTTCCCCAAGGCATAGCTGAAGGCATTGGTGATGGGATGATCCAATTCGGGCGTGCAATCGTAGGTGACCATGCTTGATTCCAGGCCGTTGGTGATGGACAGGCCGGAAGCCGTTGGAAGGGGAATCAACTGGCCGACCCCGGCGCTGGTCGAAGAGAGCACATAACCTGTGGACCACGATCCCGCCGACAGACAGGACATCCCGTTCGTATAAGGCCCGCCCTCGGTGCACATGTTGTCCGCACGGACGATGACGGGGAGCATCGTCAAGACCGCCAACAGCATTGGCAGCCCGCAATATGTGTTCAGTTTCGCCTTCATGATCAGTTGGCCAGACGCCCCGCCGGGACACCAAGCGAGGCCATGCGCGGTTGCTGCAGCCGTTGTTCGATCCGGCCCAGCGCGTGTTGTGCGGGCAGCTTCAGCCGGTCGATGTTGCCTTCAAGCACACCGTTCAAGAACGGTATCTGGTCCGTCCCGCCCAGTGTCCCCAGCGCCGCGATCGCCGCGATCTGCACCGGGATGGTTTCACCCTGCTGCGCCGCAGCCTGAACTGCGGGCAGGGCCGCCCGGTTGCCCAGGCTGGCGCATACCTGGATGGCCGTGATGCGTGTCAGTTCACCGGAGCTGTTGTCACCGGCCAGTTTAAGTGCCGCCGCGCTGATCTTGTCCTGGTCAAAACCCGGCCAGCCCTGCTGCGACAACTGGCTTAAACCCAGCAGCGCGGTGCCGGCCATGCTGCTGTCGGTGCTGGCAAGCGCACCCCAAAGTGTTGCCTGTGCCTGGTTCAATTCATCGGCCTGGTCATCCACGCCAACCGCCGAGGCCATCTGCCGGTAGAATGCGGCCATGTGTTGAAGCGCATAATCGCGCAGGACGATGTTCTGGCTGCCGTCCTGATAGATTTGGGACAGCAGCTCGCGCAAGCCCTGCGGCGGCGGCTCCATCTGGCACAACGCATTCATCAGGTCATTCTTCAACACCTGCCCCAGCTGCCGGTCGTCGGCTGAAGCATGTTGCCGCAGGAAGTCATAGAGCGCCCCGCGGTCGGCATCGGTCAGTTTTCCAGTCAACCCTTGAAGGGCCTTCTCCCGTTCCCGGTAACCCGTTCCATCGAGGATGGTTTTCACGACGGCAGACAGTTCCTGGGAAGATTGGGCGTTGAGGGCTGGCGACGAAGCGGATGGCAATGCCGTTGCAGGAGCCGGCTTGCTTGCCGTCACCAATGGAGCGGCTGATGCCGGGGTTTGTTCCCGGGATGCGACAGAGACCGGCTGTGCGGATGGATGACGGCCATGCCAGACGGCAAAGACGACAGCGGCCACCGCCACTGTCATCATCATCCATATGCTGGGTCTGATCTTGTTCATTCAGCGGGTATAGTAAATCAAGGTTGATCCCTGGAAAACGCTGATGGAATGGCAGACCGACGTCGTCGAACCGGCCGGGCGTATGAAATGCACCTTGTATTGTCCCAGCGCGTCAAAGTCGGCCGCCGTCAATGTCAGGCTCGTGCTGCCGTCATCAAAGGTGACTCCTCCCACAATGACATCCAGCCGCACGGTCAGGTCGGGCAGCACCGGGCTCAAGATGAGCAGCGCCTCTATCAGCTGGCTGCCATCGGGATAGGTCTGCAGGATTTTTGCATAGGTGTTGTTGCCCGACCAGAGTTGAAAGCCACTGACCTGCGCCGAATCCAGCACCGGCCCGTTTGTTCCCAGCCGCGAAACGATGTAGCGCGGGCGGTTCTGGTCGGTGATCAGGGTCGTTGCCTCCTGGTTGCCGCCGATGGCCGGGCCTTCGCTGAAAAAGAGCCTTGCATCGGCGTCCAGCACCGCGCGCGAGGGCGGCGTGGCCATGTCCCATTCCCGCTCACGCCCAACCCAGCAGTCCGGGTTGTTTGAAAAACTCTGGCCTACGACCTTCACGTTGATCGTGCCGCTTTGCGGCGTGCCATTGGTGGGACTATAGGTTCCCGTCACCGCAAAGGTGCCCGGCCTGGCGAACTTGCAGGCGATGGGCTGCGTGGTCCTTCCCGCAAGCTGGTTTGTCCCCACGGTGATTGATAGCATGCCGGCGGGCGCATTGGCCGGCATGGCGTTGAAGAGCAGGCTGTCGCCCTGGCGGATGGTCACATTGCCGGCGGTCAGGAGATTGAGCGGCAGCCACTCAAGATTGCGCACATCGGACAACCCGCCGTTTTGATAGGTGACATTCAACAATGTCTGGGCGTTGGCATAGGCAGAGAGCGGCACGTTGACATACCAGCGCTGGTCCGGTGATGGCAGCGGACTCAAGCTCGCCGTCTTGTTGTCCGCACCCTGGACGGAAACGCCCATGAGCGGCAGATACGGGTCCCGCCCTTCAAGGCACACCGGCGAAGTGTAGCTGCTGATCAGGGCGTTGGTGTTGTCCAGCCCCGACTCCGCCTGCAGCATCTGATCCACCCAGTCCTTGATGCCGTTGCCGTTGCTGTCGGCCCCCAGCCGGGTCTGGACAACCAACGACTTGAGACGCAGCTCGGTGTAGCTCGCAGGGTTTTCCCACAGGATGCGCAGGGTGTGCGGACCGGCGGTAAGGTAGGGCGTCAGACATTGCAACATCCCCCCCGCCGTGCCCGCGTCCAGGTCAAACTGCCCCAGATTGACCCCGTCCAGGGTCAGCACCAGCGGAAAATCATTACCGGTGTTGTATTGCAAATCCTGTGCGCCGTTGATTTGAAGCTGATACATGTCCGGTGCCGGCAGGTTGAAATCAAATTCAACCAGCCCTCGGCGGCCTTTGGCGACCAGATCGGTTCCCTCAACGGCCCAGTTGCCCAATTGATTGTTGGAAGCCTGCGACCCCGTCATCGTGACGACATTGACCATGTCACCCGCGTTTCCAGGATATTCGATGGCGCTGTTGGTGGTGCCCGAATAGACGGCCGTCAGTTCCGAAAGCAGTTCGGGGTTGCCCAGTGACGCATATGCAATCGTGTTCAGCGCGACGGCCTTTTGCTGGCTGTCGAGCTGCATCTGGCCGATCCGGTCCTCATACAGCATCGCCGCCGCAGGGAACGCGATGAAATAAACCGGGTAGGGAACACTCTGAAGGACAGGCGGCGGGTATAGCTTCCCGGTCTCAACAGGCGGTGTGTCTAGGCTGTTGCGATAGGCCATGCCGTAGGGCGCAAGTATTTCATTGGCGTAATTGAAGGCCGGGCGCACCTCGGTGTGAAGCTGGAAGTAGGGAATCATGCCAATCACCAGCCCCCCGCCGGCGGCATTAAATTTTTCAATCTGCCGCGCCCACGCCTCATCATAGGCAACATGGCCGCCATCAAGCACCAGCACGTCCATCGCCGGCAGCCCTGCCGCAGGATCCATCGCCGAAAAATCAAGCGGAACCACCTGGTAGCCGCGCCTGATGAAATAGCCGGGGTCTATGTTGGGCATGTAGCCGGCAACCACGTTGGTCGCAATCCCCAGCACGATGTCCGATGGGTTGCCCTTGCGCGCGGCCCATTGGATCGCGTTTTCAAACAGCCGCACGCGGGCGTCGTTGTAGGAATATTCCCATTGGGTGTGCGCGAACACCACGGCACGGCTGCCATTGGGTTCGTCATTGTAGGTGCCGGCCGCCTCCATCACCTGTCGGTTGCCGCCATGCTCCACAAGCACCGGGAAAGCCCCCGGATTGACCACCGCGATGCTTCCCATATGCGCAATGTCTTCAATCGGGAAGGCGCTCACCCCCGCAATCAACGCCGCGTAGTCCGCCGCATACGGGGGGCTGGGCAATGTCGCCGCAGAAAACATGAAGTTGCCGGCCGCATACCGGTCGGCAGGCCCCGCGCTGAAATGTCCCGGATAGGAGCCGCTCTTGCCGAAACGGCCAAGCCCAACAAACCGGATCAGTCCTCCCCCGTCATTCATCGTCCAGGGCGGCGCGTTGTTTGTGCCATAGGGGGGAAAGCCCACATTGCCCGCAGGGTTGTTCTTGTCAAATCCATACGCGGCTATGGTGTAGTTGCCCGGAAGCAGGGTCACCGGCCGGGGCAGCGGCTTGAAGAGCGTCCCCCCAACCAGCCTGCCGGGGCTGGCCGCATCAAAGGTCATTGTCTCCAGCAGGCTTCCACCGCCATCCCCGCTGCGCTCGTAAAGTTGAACCGTCAGCGTCGCTCCTCCCAGGATGCCATTGGTCCCGCTGTCAAACACCCCCAGTTGCGAAATGGTCACGGGCCTGACCACTTCAAAATCATCGCCAACGCTCGTGCCCGCCGCCCCGCGGTTGCCAACCGTTCCCGCAGGCACATCGTAGGCTATCGTCTGCGCATGAAGCGGAACAAATGAAACTCCAGCCATCAACAGCAGGCCGGACATCAGCAATGATTTATTAAGGTGAAGAATGCGGCGCGGACTGAAGAAGCGGTTCTTGAATATGGACCTTGCGCTGCCTAAAATACACCTCAGCATTCCACCAACGATATGCCCCTCAATTTCCATAAGTCCAAAAAAATCGTCTGATCAAACGACTCAAAGGCACCAAAAGCATCTTGCTTCACGGAGAGTCGCATCAGACTGGCGGAGACTTTACATTTATTGCTCTCACAATGTCAAGAAAAAGTTATCCACAACAGAAGAATTTAATAAGGTGCCATGCTTACGGAACAAGTTTGCAAACAGAAGTCATTGGAAGTCCGTCTGGAAAACAGCACCCTTATTTTTCTTTTCTTGAAACCGTCGCTTGCGCTTTTTTGATAAGCGTCGGAAGATCGGCTCCGATGCCGCCGGAGATTTTGAGCATGAGTTCCATGGACGGATTGCGAAGCCCTCGGTCCACAAGGCTCAACATGGATTCAGAAACGCCCGAACTTTGCGAGATTGCATAGTTCGAGAGACCACGCTGTTTCCGCTCCACCCGCAAGAGCCGGATGATCTCCGCACAGACCGCTTGATAATGGCCGGTTTTTGGCACATTTGAATTTTACTGAAATTCCAGCTTGACTGTTACGTTGCTATCGTCAAGTATCGCGGTCTATGAATTTTATTAAA